>CAJMMH010000052.1 GCA_905214365.1 uncultured bacterium | reverse complement strand
CTATTCTCTGATTTTCGGCTTCCCGATTCCGATTCTGTTTGCGGTATGCATCACACAGGTAAGGAATTCCTTCCTGCAGAAGGGCGCGCAGGTAATTACATACCTTCCTTACTTTATTTCAACCGTTGTTGTTGTCGGTATGCTGACTAACTTCCTGTCACCGTCAAGCGGAATTATCAATCAGCTGATCGTTGCATGCGGAGGACAGCCAATTAACTTTATGAATGAGCAGAGCTGGTTTCGGCCGCTGTATGTCATTTCCGGTTCCTGGCAAAGCTTTGGCTTCAATTCCATTATTTTCGTTGCCGCGATTATGGGAATTTCTCCGGATCTGTATGAGGCAATGACTGTGGACGGCGCGACGCTTCGGCAGACAGTATGGCATCTGACGCTTCCATTGATCCGTCCGACTATTGTTCTTCTTCTGATTATGTCGCTCGGAAATATGCTGAATGTAGGTTTTGAAAAAGTATTCTTGATGTACAATGAATCGGTATATGAGACGGCAGATGTTATTTCGACGTATGTATACCGTCAGGGTATTACCAATAAGAATTACAGCTATGCAACGGCAGTCGGCCTGTTTAACTCGGTGGTTGGATTTGCGTTAGTATCGACGGCAAACCGGATTAGCCGGCGCATCAGCGAGACGGCAATCTGGTAAGGAGGAGAGCGTATGAAGCAGCAGATAAAAGCAAAAAAAAGTAATCTTGGTACGTTCCGGTCGCGCGGGCCGGGAGACAAGGTGTTTCTGATTATTGTGTATATTCTGATTCTGGCGGCAGTATGCGTGACTCTTTATCCGTTCATCTATGTTGTCAGCGTCGCGTTCAGCGATGGAGGCGCAGTGTCGAGAGGCGAGGTATATTTCCTGCCGAAGGGAATTGACTTGACGGCGTTTCAGATGGTTATGCAATATGATCAGCTTTGGGTATCGTATCGGAACACATTCTTCTATACCGTATTCGGAACGATCTGCAACCTGGTATTTTCCTGCCTGGCAGCTTACCCGCTGTCTAGAAGACAGTTTTTCCTGCGGAGAAAGCTGAACTTTTTCCTGGCGTTTACCATGTATTTTTCAGGCGGAATGATCCCTACTTATATGATTATTACCGGAATCGGCCTGTACAACAGCCGTCTGGTTATGATTATTCCGTATCTGGTAAGTGCGTATAATGTAATGATACTTCGTTCGGCAATGGAGTCGATTTCCGAGGAATTGTTCGAAAGCGGAAAGCTGGAGGGCGCAAATGACTTTACGCTGATGAGCCGGATCGCGGTTCCGCTCTGCAAGCCGACGCTGGCGGTGCTTGGTTTGTACTACGCAGTAGCAAGATACAATGATTTCTTTACTGGAATGCTGTATCTGAGCAAACAGGAGCTTCAGCCGCTTCAGATGTTCTTACGCCGGATTTTGATTGTCGCGTCGTCGGAAATCCTGCAGTCGGCGGGAGTCACAAGCGTGGCAGCCGCGGCGCAGTCAACCCTGAAAATCCGTTATGTATGTATTGTTCTGGCAACGCTGCCGATTCTCTGCGTCTGCCCGTTCGTCCAGAAATATCTGGTCAAGGGAACGATGCTTGGAGCAGTCAAGGGGTAATAGCAGAACAGTAATAACAGAAGAGGAAACGCGGGTATCCGCAAACAGAAATCATGCTTTGAAAAAGCTGACATGTACATCATAATATGAAATATGTGCTCACGAAGCTGGCTGTGCGTCCGCTTTACAGGATACAGTCATTGGGAAGCGTGACGGCGCGGCAGCATTTGGAGAGTATGTAAAAAAGAAGGAGGATCACTATGAAAAAGAGAAGAGTTTTTGCATTCGCGCTGACGGCGGCAATGGCGGTATCAGCAGTTCCGGCAATGGCAGCGGAGTATGACGGAAGCGCGCCGATTACCGATCAGGAGGGTGCAACAGTCAGCGTTCTGGCGACCAATTCCTGGTATTCGACCGTTGATCTGAACAAAGCAGATGTTGTGCTGAAGGTTGCGGAAAATGCAGGCGTTACCGTGGACTGGAACATGATTGACCCGACCACATACACCGATACAGTTAGCCCGATGCTGGCAGCTGGAACCGATCTGGCGGATATCATTTATCTTCCGGATCTGGACGAGAACCAGACGTATATCAATTCCGGCATGTTTGAACCGTTGGATGACCACTTTGATCTGATGCCGAATTTCCGTGCATATCTGGACGAGCATCCGGAGATAGAGGCATCCCTGACGGCACAGGACGGACACATCTATTATGTACCGGTGGTAGGACTTCCGGACAACTATCTGCCGTGCCTGATGTATCAGACAGAATGGCTGGATCAGCTGGGAATCGAGGCTCCGACCACACTGGACGGATTTGTTGAGATGCTTCGCGCATTCAAGGAAAATGATATGAACGGCAACGGAAAGACAGATGACGAGATCCCGATGTCGATTCAGTCTGATTTCCTGCAGCAAATGTTTGGATGGGCATTTGGCATGGACCTGAATTCCGGATTTTACGCGGATGAAGAGGGAACGGTTCATTATGGCTATTACGACGCGGACAAGTATAAGGCATATCTGACATTTCTGAACGGACTGTATGAGGAAGGCCTGTTGGAGATGGAATTTACGTCTCTGACCCGTGACCAGATTACGGAGCGTTTTGCCAATAACCTGACTGGTGTAACGTTTGATTTCAGCTGGCAGATGTCTCAGCTTTACAGCACACAGTTTGAGGATTATAATCCGGACGAGGGCGGAATCGTTGTTGGCGTTGAGCCGCTTTCTGGCGAATATCAGGGTTATTATAGCGGAACCAATCCGGTTAAGGGTATCTTTGGCGTAAATAAGGATGCGAAGGATCTGGATCTGGCGATCAAGTTTATCGACTACGCAACGAGCGAGGAGTGCCAGACCATGTACGCGTGGGGTATTGAGGGACTTTCCTACAACGTAGACGAGAACGGAACCTACAGCTATACGGAGCAGGCTCTGAACGACAATAACTGGCTGCAGCAGGTTGGAATTAACCCGCCGTGCCTTCCGTACCACAATGACGCGGCTGCAACCGATGTACTTCTGCCGGCATGGCATGTAGAAATTGATAAGCACCTCGCTGAGTTCTCACATGCGCCGTGGCCATTCATCTACGCAACCGAGGATGAATCCGATGAAATCCAGATGTATCTGACCGATATCGAAACCTATGTTGAGGAAATGCACATTAAGTACATCACCGGTTCCGAGAGCCTTGATACCTTTGACTCCTATCTGTCTACGCTGAAGTCCATGGGTATCGAAGATCTGTTAGAGCTCAAGCAGGCACAGTACGATCGCTACAGCGGAAAGTAAATCGCTGGAAAATGAGAAAAATTGCGCAAAAAATCGCAGCGGGAAAACCGGCTGACGGGGCGTGGAAAAACAAAAAAGAAAGCGGTCTGCCGCAGAAAAAGACAGATTATCTGATTTTTTACGGCGAATGAGACCAAGAATTAAGAAGGAGCGGAGCAATCTGCTCCTTTTTTACATTCCTCAAACAAACACGACAAATGATTCGAATGCCAGAGCGTGTCTGAAACATCATTCCCGCAATCTGCACGTCCCAATTTGTAATATCTTTTGCCCAAATTCGGTTGTTGCAGCTCGCTGTGACGCCCTTATCTGAGCAAAATCTCCCGCGAATTGTGACGGACATCCTGCAGAAAGCCTATTTCAAATACGCTCCAGTAAAAAATTGCGATAAATTGCATTGCCTTTTCAATCGAAATATCGTATACTGAAGCTATTGTTTCTATATTATGCAGGTTAGAGCGTGTTTCAAATATGCTCTAAAATGGGGGAGGGAAAATGGTTATTTACCTTGTCAGACACGGAGAGACGCACTGGAATCATCTGGGAAAGATCCAGGGACAGTCGGATATTTCACTGAATGAGGCCGGAATCCGTATGGCGCAGGCGGCAGCAGAGCGTCTGAAGGACGTACCGTTTGAACGTGCATTTTCTTCCCCGCTGCTTCGGGCAAGACAAACGGCGGAGATTCTGACAGATGGGCGTGGAGTTGCAGTGGAGACGGATGAGCGTCTGAAGGAGATGAGCTTCGGGTGCGAGGAAGGAGCAACTGTCGATCGCATCTGTGAAAATCCGCAGGATCCGATGTACCGTTTCTTCCGGGATCCGGAGCACTTCTGTCCGCCGGAGGGTGCGGAGTCTTTTGAACAGCTGTATGAACGTACCGGAGAATTTATGAGGGAGGTGCTGCTTCCTCTGGAAAAAACCTGCAGATATGTGCTGGTAACAGCGCACGCCGCAGTCAATCACAGTATTATCAATGCGGTTGCCGGGATTCCGCTGTCGGAATTCTGGAAGATCCGGATTGGAAACTGTGAAGCAGTGAAGATTATCCTTGAGGGAGGAAAATTTCATCTGGAAGTGTCGGAGGGCGCCTGAAGGGAAGCAGAAACAGGAGGAAAAATATGTACGCAAACTATCACACACACACCTGGAGATGCAGGCATGCACATGGAGATGAACGCAGTTATGTGGAACAGGCGATTGCAGCCGGTATCCGTATTCTGGGATTTTCCGATCATACGCCCTATCCATTTTCAGGTGAGTACTACTCCACGTTCCGCATGAGGATCAGCGAGCTGGAGGATTATGTAACAACCATACTGGCATTAAAGAAAGAATACCAGAGTGACATCGAAATTCATCTTGGGCTGGAAACCGAGTATTATCCGGCGTATTTTGAAAACCTGCTGAAGCTGATTGATCCGTATCCGATCGAGTATTTTCTGCTTGGACAGCACTTTACCAACAACGAAACAGACGGCAGGGCAAGCGGCGCGCCGACTTCAGACCCGGAAGTCCTGAAGCGTTACTGCAGCCAGTCTGCAGAAGCGCTGAAAACTGGGTGTTTTACCTATTTCGCGCATCCGGATCTGATCCATTTTACCGGCGATGAGGAACTGTACCGGAAGGAAATGACCAGTCTGTGCCGCACTGCGAAGGAGCTGGGGATTCCGCTGGAAATTAATTTCCTTGGTCTGGCAGAGGGACGCAATTATCCGGATCCGGCGTTCTGGAAGCTGGCAGGAGAGGTCGGAAATCAGGTCGTGTTCGGATTGGACGCGCATAAAAGCGAGGTGTTTGCTGAACGGGAGACGGAGGAACGGGCAAAAACGCTTGCAGAGCGGTTTGGACTGGAGCCTTTGAAAACGGTGACACTGCGTTCACCAAAGCAGTGATCGACAATTTCGACACGCGGACGTAATTTGACGGTGGACGTACATGACGTACAAAAGACCGCTTTGAAACGACAAAAACAGCAAAATAGTACAAGAAAATAATAGGATATTTCAGGATATCTATGATATGATGAATCAGAGCGTTGGACAGACTTTATTTGATACGCTCCTGGGTGTGAAATCAGAATGAGAGAAAGGGCCAGAAAAAATGGTTGAATTAACAAATACAGAAGAAACGATCATGAAGTGTCTCTGGAAACTGGGGAATGACGTGACTGTCGCTGATTTGCTCGAAAGTCTGCAGGAAACCTACGGAAAAATATACGCAAGAACAACGATCAGCGTATTCATGTCTTATCTGCGGGATAAAGGATATGTCGCATATGAAAAGAAAAGCCATGCCTTTGTATATCACCCGCTGATCAGCGAGCAGAGTTATCAGAATGAACTGCTGAAGCGGTATATGGAACGATATTTTGACAATTCCATGCCGAAATTTATGCAGGCAGTGCTTGAAAATCAGAAGCCGGATAAAAATGACTGCGAATTAATGCATCAGATGCTGGAGGATTACCGGAAACAGCTTTAACAAATCAAGGAAGTCCCCTGCTTGTCCATGGTGTCGAAAGTGTCGATGAACCTGCATTGTAAAAAAAGGTTTTCTGTATATACTTGTTTGTACCGGGAAGATTTTCCCGAAATGTGACGAAAAGCCGGAACTTACAGATCAATCGATTTATGGAGTGTTTCCTGTGTCTGCCGCTGATTTTCTGACAGCTGCAAAATCAGACACAGAAAGATTTCGGGAGCACATATCAGCGAGATGGAGGGGGACTCAGACATGAGTGCAGAATTACAGGAAACCATTACTGGAGCTGCTTACCAAAGAATTTTTGAAAGTCTTTGTGAAAACAGGCAGGAAGCGCTGGCGCTTTATAACGCGCTGGCAGGAACACAGGAGACAGATCCGGAAAATATCCGGATCGGCCGCCGCCGGGAAATCTGGACGCTGGAGAGAAAAGACGGAGCAGTATTTACCTTTTTTGTAAAGGATCCGGAAGCTGTCTAGAGCGTGTTTGAAACATCATTCCCGCAATCTGCACGTCTTAATTCAGCAGAGGCTGCCGCACAATTATCGGTTTTTGAGATAATTCTGCAGCAGCCTCTTTTGCCAGATATAATAAGATTATCAACCGGGCCGGCTATTTACCGGCCGTTTTTTATGCCTGCTTTTTGGAATGATCCGGCACGTGAATAAACAGGTGCTGGGAAATCAGCAGTGGGCGGAGCGCCATATAGATGACGGTAACAAGTACGATGGATACAACAGCGTTAATAAAAGTTGCGGCAGAGCTCCATTTGGTCATAATGGAGTTCAGCTCCTGCGGAACGCCGAGAATGTACTGCTTGTAGAAATAGCCGACCAGCGGATCAAAGATGATGTTGAACAGCAGTCCGGCGCCGGAAGAAAGGATAACCCACTTCAGCTGATAGGACTTCGGATGATCCTCGGAAAGATGAGCAACCCGATGAGCAACAAGACCGGTGATCAGGCCGATGCACAGCTTCAGTACAAAGGTTTTCGGCGCGCTGGTTGCGTATCCGGAAAGAAGATCAGCAATCGTCATGCCAAGAGAACCGGCAAGTCCGCCGTAGCCGCCGCCAAGCAGAAGCGCACAGAGAACGCAGAACGCGTTTCCGATATGGAGTGCGGTGCCGCCAGGAAGATCGATCTTCAGGTAGGTAAAGGCAACGTAGCTCAGCGCTGCGAACAGTCCGGTCATTGCCAGCTTCAGTACTTTTTCATTTTTCATAATCAACATCCTCCTCTATCCCATAAAACCGATCGGAAGACTATGCAACCAATCATTGGGATTGCAAACAGAATAGCACAGCTTTGACGTTAGAAAAAGTACCAATTTTCAACAAATTTTGCGGGTCAGTTGTAATGGGGCGTGTTTGGCTGCCGCTGCCCGGAAAGAAAATGAGCTGGTCATAACCGGAATCTGCGCTTCATAAGATGGGATAAACGGTTGGACGGGTGGTCCAAATCAGACCGTTGGGGAGGAAAACTGATGAATGACTGGGGGTTGTCTGTTTTAAGCCGCTATCCGGTGACGGTCCGGGGAACAAAAAAAGTACGCGGCGCCTTGCTGTGTGACACGACAGACGGTCTGTTTCTGCTGCAGGAGTACCATGGGAGTGAACGGCGTCTGCTGCGGGAGGCAGAGATTCTGGAATTTACCGCGCACCGCGGTGGGTATCTGACGGATGTGATTATCCCGGATGAGGAAGGGCGGCTCTGGAATCGGAACGAGGAAGGAAACCGGTATGTCCTGAAACGCTGGTATCCGTATCCGGAATGCAGTGCCCAGAGCCGCAGTGACGTCAGCCAGGCAGTCCGCCTGCTTGCCAGACTTCATCTGCTGCTGCGCCGGGTGCCGGAAGCGGAAAATGTGGCGGCCTCTGATGATTCAGAAGCGCAGCATGTGCAGATGGAAGAGAAAAGCGGAATCAGTGCGGAATCAGGAGTTGGTGCTGGCAAAGGCGGAGCGCAGGCCGGGAGCAGTCAGGGCGGGGAAGGGCAGAAGAGCCTTTTTCTTCTATATGAAAAGCATACGAGGGAACTGCGCCGCGCTGCCGCGTATCTGAAGCGGAAAAAGAAGAAAACACCGTTGGAAGAGTGGATTATGAAAAGTTTTGACGGTCTGTACCGCCAGGCAGTACAGGCATCAGAACAGCTGGAGCGGTCAGCGTATGAAAGCCTGCGGGCGAAAGCGGAGGAAGAAAAGCATATTTATCACGGCTCCTATCATCAGCATAATGTGCTGGTAGGCAGCAGCAAAATTGCGTCAGTCAATTATGAACGCTATGGTGTCGGACTGCAGCTGACTGATCTGTACCAGTTTATGAGAAAGATTCTGGAAAAACATAACTGGAATCAGGACTTTGGACGGATGATGCTGGAAGAGTATGAACGGATTCTTCCATTGCTGCCGGAAGAGCGGCAGGTGCTTGCCGGCATGTTTTCCTATCCGGAAAAATACTGGAAGCAGATTAATTTTTATCTGAACAGCAGCAAGGTATGGACGCCGGATAAAAATGTAGAAAAGTTAAAGCAGGCAATCGGACAGGCGGACGCGAGGATACGCTTTGTCAGTATGGTGATGCATTGAAAGTCCAAGCGACAGCGGCAAAGATGCCGCAGGAATAGAGACGGCGGCACAGAAGAGTAGAAAACTTTCACACAGTTAAAGAAAAATCAAGGTAAATTATGACGAATCTATTTGTAAGCACAGAAATAGTATGATACAATAGCATACAGCTGTGCAGATAACGGCAGGAATTGATTCCTGACTGTGATGTGCTCTCGCAAATTCAGGTATGATGGGATTCTGGGAGTACATTATGGATGCACAGCGGACAAAGGAGGGGAAGTTGTGAGCTTACAAGTAAAGAACCTGACGAAAAAGTATGGGGAAAAGACAGTAGTGGATCACCTGAGTTTTTCGATGGAGAAGCCGGGCGTGTATGCGCTGCTTGGAACAAATGGAGCCGGAAAGACGACAAGCATCCGAATGATGCTCGGTATGCTTGCAAAGGATGAGGGAGAGGTACTCTGGAACGGCGCGCCGCTGACAACAGATGTCTGCAACGTGGGATATCTGGCGGAGGAGCGGGGACTGTATCCGAAGTATTCGCTGATGGATCAGCTGATGTATTTCGCTTCCCTGCGCGGAGTCAAGGGCGCGGAGGCGAAGAAGCGCATACGCAGCTGGGCGGAAAAGCTGGAGGTTGAAGAGTATCTGTATCCGTCCGCTGTGTCTGCGGGTACAAAGCGAAGAGGATTTTCCCTTGGCAAAGCGGCTGGCAGCGCGAAGCCGAAGCTTGCGGACCAGCTGTCGAAGGGAAATCAGCAGAAGATTCAGCTGATGGCAGCGCTGATTTCTGATCCGGAGCTGCTGATTCTGGATGAGCCGCTTTCCGGCCTGGATCCGGTCAATACTGATCTGTTTAAGGGAATCATCCGGGAGGAAATCGCAAAGGGTAAGTATCTGATCATGTCCAGCCATCAGATGCCGACGGTCGAGGAATTTTGCACGGATATTACGATCATGAACCGGTCAAAGGCAATTCTGCAGGGAAACCTGAATGAAATCAAGAAAGGCTATGGCCGTGTCAATCTCTTCCTGAAGACGGAAACGGATATTACGGCACAGATCCGTCAGGCGGGAGCGGTAATTGTGACACAAAAGGAAAATGAATACCAGCTGAAGGTAAGCGGGGAAGAACAGGCCAACCGGCTGCTTGCCAGTCTGATTGCGTCAGAAATTCCGATCATTACCTTCGATTTGCGGGAGCCGTCTTTGCATGAGATCTTCGTTGAGAAGGTAGGTGAAGCAAATGGAACGGAATAAACAGGAGTTTCAGGGCACTGGAAAGGTATTTTCCTTTACGTTCGTTCAGATGCTGAAAAACAAAGGAAACATGCTGACACTGATTCTGATGATGGTCATGTGTCTGGTCAGCGTTCCGGTGATGCTGTGGAGTCAGGGCGCGGAAGCGGCAAAGGCATCCCATTCCGGTGCGCAGCGGATCATTGTGAAGAACGATACAGATGTTTCAGCAGACTGGTCTGCAATGTTTGCGGCAGATCCGTATTACCAGGATGTTTCCATTGAAACCGGTTCAGATGGAATCGGCTTTGAACAGGCGGGAGCGGAAAATACGGATGAGACGGTTCTCTTTCTTCAGGTCAGTCAGGGCAGAGACGGGTATGAAATTTCCGCGAAAACGGTGTCAGGCAGTTCGGATGAGACAGAGATAAACCGACTTCTGCAGACTGCCCGTGCCGGGTTTCAGGAAGCGCGCTGTCTGGCGCTTGGAATTGACAGCACAAGTCTGGACGCGCTGAATCAGGGCTTTGAGATTGAGACAGCTTCCGTGTCCGATGTTGAAGAGCCGGAGCGGAATGATTTTTCAACCCGTTACTGGCTGCAGTACGCGTATGCGATTCTTGTTATGATACTCAGCATGATGTCAGTATCATATATTGTGCGGGCAATCATTGAGGAAAAGGAATCCAAGCTGGTTGAGACACTGATGGTCAGCATTAAGCCGTTAGCGCTGATTGCGGGAAAAATTCTGGCAGCAATGGCATTTGTCTTCGGCATGTTTGCCGGAATGGCAGTCTGCCTGGTTATTTCTTATGGGGTAAGCGGTCTGTTTTTTGAGGTCGGATCTGTTTCGGAGATTCTGGCGTCTGCAGGAATCAGCACGGCAGCGCTGCAGCTTGATCCGGGAACCATAGCTGGTTTTGTGATTTCTATTTTTACCGGTTATCTGACGTTTTCCCTGCTTGCCGGTCTGTTTGGATCCGCGTGCTCGTCCATGTCGGACATGCAGAGCGCGATTATGGGACCGACAATGATCATCCTGGCCGGTTATCTGATATCCGTTACAGTGAGTGGATTTGACGGCGGCCCGGTTGTGATTGCAGCATGCGTCTGCCCGGTGGTTTCCGTATTCTGCGCGCCGGTTCAGTATCTGCTTGGGAACATTAGTCTTCCGGTTCTTGCGGCTGCCTGGGTGCTCCAGCTTGCGACAGCGCTGATTATCGCGCGTTTCTGCGCCAAAATATACCGTGAACTGATTATTTACCGGGGAAGCCGGGTGAGCCTTGGACGGATGCTTGCGATGGCAAAAAAGCGCAGAAAGGGGGCCGAATGATGAAACATAGTCTGAATGGATTGGGAAAAGTATTTTGCTTTACACTGAAACAGCAGATGAAAGCAAAGGGATATCGTTCAATGACAATTGTGGTTCTGCTGCTCTGCCTCCTGCTTCCGGCGGGACTGATGGCAGCTGCGGAGCAGATAGGAAATGATTCGGACAGACCGGAAATTTCAGAAGGTTCTGAAGAGTCCGAAAGCTTTTTGGCAAACACGTTTTACACCGTCGATCTGACGGATGGAAAGCCGGTTGATTTTTCTGTTCTGGGGCAGCTGTTTGGCGATCAGCTTCCGGATGTGGAATATATTTCCTGCCAGGATGCGGAAGAAGCACTGGATCTTGGCGGACAGAACCCGTTCAGTCTGGTGCTGATTCTGGATCAGACTGTGTCCGGACGGAGGATCCGTGTGGTTACGCCGGAAGACAGTCTGCTGCCGGAGAGCAGCGCTGATCAGCTGACAGAACTGCTGAATCAGGCATCGGCTGTATTTGCGCTTCAGAAATCCGGGTTAAGCGCAGAACAGCTGGCGGCGATTGCTGAGCCGATTTCGGTGACAAATCTGGATACTGCGGCAGACGAATGGGAAAACCAGGAGGATATGGTGCTCTTTATTCTGAAGCTTGTGCTTCCGTTTGTAAACATCATGCTGCTGTATTTTCTGGTGCTGTTCTACGGACAGAACGCGGCCAATCAGGTTATGATGGAAAAGACATCGAAGCTGATGGATACATTCCTGGTGTCAGTAAAGCCGGGAGCGATGATCACCGGAAAGGTGCTGGCGGTTGTGCTGGCGAGCATCATTCAGTTTGCGCTGTGGATGGCTGCGCTGGCTGGAAGCTTTGCGGCAGGATGTGTGCTGGTACGCACGATCAATCCGCAGTCTCAGATGGGTCTTGTGTTGTTTTTAGAGAATCTGGGACAGTTTACCGGAGCATTTTCTGTGCCGGGCGTGGTTGTAGCACTGGCTCTGATCTGCGCCGGATTGCTGCTGTACTGCGCGATCGCTTCAATCGGCGGATCGTTAGCCGGAAAGCCGGAGGATCTGTCCTCGACCAATGTATTGTTTGTGATGATTCTGGTCATCAGCTTCCTCTGCACACTGTATTCCGGCGGAATTGAGGGAATCGGAAGCGGGAGCGTGGAAGCGTCGCAGTGGATGAACTGGGTTCCGTTTACCGCAATTCTGATTACGCCGAGCCGGGTTCTGCTTGGGGATGTATCCATTGCGGAAGGAATCGGATCACTGGCAGTTGTTGTCGGAACATCCGGAATTATCATGGCGGCGGCAGGAAAGGTATATCAGATGATGTCCTTCTTCCGGGGAGACCCGCCGAAACCGGGACAGCTGATAAAAATGCTCCGCGGATAAGGAAAACGCTTCGGCTGATGATGCAAGTGTCAGCCGGAGCGTTTTTTTTGCTTTACAGGAAATTGCTTTCCTGTAAAGTAAAAAAAGCTCCGCGGGGATGCGCACTGCGACGTACAATGTAGATGTCGCAAGCGACCGCCGCAGGCGCGAGAATGTGCCAAGGCACATTCTTTGTTCTGCGGACAAAGAATCATCCGGCAACAGAAAAAACAAAAGCCCCTGGAAATCAGAAAACCTGATTTCCAGAGACTTATCAGTACTGCCGGCGACCGGGATCGAACCGGTACGAGTATCGCTACTCACGGGATTTTAAGTCCCGGGCGTCTGCCTGTTCCGCCACGCCGGCAAAGCTTAGAAGAATCTAAGCAAATGGATGGAGGTGGATTCGAACCACCGAAGCAAGTTGCAGCAGATTTACAGT
>CAJMMH010000051.1 GCA_905214365.1 uncultured bacterium | reverse complement strand
CCGGAAGGGGCTTCCTGAATTTACGGAGGATACATTTCTGAAATGGGAAAACGAAGGCCGGATTGAGTACCGGCTGTACGATGGCGAGAAACATTATTTCAGCCGATTCTGGTCCACGCTGAAATCTGTATATCCCGATGTTGCTGCTCTGTTCCCGAAAAAGCCAGACGCGGAGGCCAGCAAAAAGCAGCTGCTCGATACCATTGCTTCCATCCGGGAAACCGGACGCGGAGGCTGTCATTTCCACCTGAAGGCTTCTCTGCGTCTGAATGATGATGTGTTTGTTCCGGGAAGCCATGTTCTGGTTCATCTGCCGTTTCCAAAGCCGGTCTATCCAATGAAGAATATACACCTGCTCTCTGTCAGCCATGAAGCGTATACACTGGCCCCGGAGGACGCGCCGAGCCGGACGATCAGCTTTGAACAGACGCTCGATACCAATGAAACCTTCTTTGTTGAATATGAATTTGACTGTGAAATTGAGTACCACGATCTGTTTGCGGAAACATCCTCCGATCTCAGCCCTGCCATGGAAACCGGTGAGGTGCTTCCTCATATCCGTTTTACGCCGTACCTGAGAAACCTTGCCGCATCAATTGTCGGCAGCGAAACCAATCCGTTGGTTAAAGCGCGGCTGATCTATGATTTCTGCACTTCGGAAATCAACTATACTTTCATGCCGCCGTACATTATTCTGAAGGATATTGCGGAAACCTGTGCCGTCCGCCGCAAGGGTGACTGCGGCGTGCAGGCGCTCCTGTTTATTACGCTCTGCCGCATCTGCGGTATTCCTACCCGCTTCCAGTCCGCGCTTTACGCATTAGAAGGAGCACAGGCCGGATGCCACGACTGGGCAGAAATCTATCTGGAACCGCAGGGCTGGCTTCCGGTTGATCTTTCCTTCGGGAGCCGCGCGTACCGCGAACACGATGAAGCCAGACGCCGCTTCTATTTCGGTAACCTCGATCCGTTCCGCATGGTAGCAAACACTGCGTTCCAGGCGGAATTTATCCCGCCGAAGCAGGGAATGCGCGCTGATCCATACGACAACCAGACCGGTGAAATTGAAGTAAATGGCCAGGGAATGCTCTCAGAAGCCTATGATACCAGCGCTGAGGTATTGGAACGCCGTCTGTACCGCTGAACATATTTTGGGAGCTGAAACAATGGTAAAAGCGATAAATTCCGCTCTGCCGCAATCCAATTTCCTGCCGGGCTTCTGATCCCACAGGCATAAACTCCCAAGTCAGGAAGGCACGCCGCCGGGCGCACCACAAGACAAAAAAGCTGCAGCATCATCGATGAACTATATCATCTGTGACGCTGCAGCTTTTTTACTTTATACCCCTCTGCGGCACATATTCCTTTGCTGCAGAGGCAACTGCGCAAGAGATTCCGGAAATATCTCTTTACAAGGTTACAACGATCTCTCCGCCCTGCTCTGCGGTCAGCACGGTATTTTCCCCATCAATCGCCAGAAACGCGCCGGACGCCGCCGATGCGTGTACATTGACAAGCACCAGCGTAAACGGCTTTTCTGTCCGGACAGACGCAAAGATCTGAGCACCCTTCTTCTCAACCGACGCAGTTACCACCTGGTTGCCGTCTCCGTCGAAGACAACCGCAGACGCTGCTTTTCCATAAGTCAGCTCGTACACCTTCAGGCAGACATGATCCGCATAGTCATAAACTGCGCCCTGATCGGACGGTCCGGACGCAATGATGGAGTTCTCGCGCACCATCAGCGGAATGCTGAGGTATCCGTGTGTCTCACGGATCCATCTGCCGCCCTGCTTCTTCTCTCCGGTCAGATAATTGGTCCAGACTCCCTCCGGCAGATAATACAGTGCCTCGCCCTTATCGTTGAAGATCGGCGCAACCAACAGAGAATCTCCAAGCATATACTGCTTATCAAGGAACGCGCAGGTCGGATCCTCCGTAAACTCCAGCACCATGCTGCGCATCATCGGAACTCCGGTCTTTGCCGTCTCAATCGCGTTGCGGTACAGATACGGCATCAGAGAACCCTTCAGTCCGGTAAAGAAGCGAACGACATCGACTGCCTCTTCATCATAGACCCACGGAACACGGTAAGAAGTGGATCCATGCAGGCGGGAATGCGTGGAAAGCAGTCCGAACGCTGCCCATCTCTTGTAAACATCCGGCGTGGAAGTATGCTCAAATCCGCCGATATCATGGCTCCAGTAGCCAAAGCCGGACATGGTCAGCGAAAGACCGCCGCGCAGGCTCTCCTCCATCGATTCATAATCGGACCAGCAGTCTCCGCCCCAATGTACCGGAAACTTCTGTCCGCCGACCGTTGCCGAGCGCGCAAACAGAATCGCTTCTCCCTTTCCCTTTCTGCGCTCTAACAGACTGAATACACACTGATTGTACAGATAGGTATAGTAATTGTGCATCTTCATCGGATCGGAGCCGTCAAACCATACCACGTCTTCGGTCGGAATACGCTCACCGAAATCGGTCTTAAAGCAGTCAACGCCCATATCAAGAAGCGCTTCCAGCTTCTCCTGATACCATGCGCAGGCATCCGGATTGGTGAAATCAACCAGTGCCATGCCCGGCTGCCACATATCCCACTGCCATACATCGCCGTTTGTTCGCTTCAGGAAATACCCCTTCTTCATGCCTTCCTCAAACAGAACCGACTCCTGGCCGATGTAGCTGTTAATCCAGACACAGATTTTAAGTCCCTTCTGCTTTAAGCGGCGGAGCATCCCGACCGGATCCGGGAATACACGGGAATCCCAGGTAAAGTCGGACCAGCAAAATTCCCTCATCCAGAAGCAGTCAAAATGGAACACGCCAAGCTTAATTCCGCGGTCAAGCATTCCGTCTACAAAGCTGTTGACTGTCTCCTCATCATAATTGGTTGTAAAGGAGGTAGACAGCCACAATCCGAAGGTCCATGGCGCAGGCAGCGACGGCTTTCCAGTCAGATCGGTATAGCGGCGGAGTACCTCCTTCATGGTCGGTCCATTGATCACATAGCAACAGAGCTCCTAGACAGGTAGGGACAATGCCGTCCTTGTTAACATTTTGGCCGAGATTTAAAATGCTACTCTTTCCGGATGATTGACAAATACGCCGTAGCCCCGGTTGGTCAGATAAAACGGAATATTCTTGTAGGACTGCTCGGTCGATGTACCGCCGTCCTCATTCCAGATATCAACGCTCTGTCCGTTCTTGATAAAGGACGTGAAGCGCTCTCCCATTCCGTAAACCTTTTCATCAACGGCCAGAGAAAGCTGCTGACGCATAAAAGTATTGTCCGGCGTAATGCGGTCGTAATAGTCGCCCTTCCACTCCGTCTTTACATATGCCAGATCGCGGCCAGTGCTCTGGGTCAGCTTCTCTCCGTTTCTGGTATACGTCATCTTCCAGTTTTTCTTATCAACCGTCAGGCTCAGGCTTCCGCTGGTCACCGTTACCTGTTCCTCGTCTTCGCTGATCTGCGGACGGTATTCCGGATCCGACGCAATCGCAAAATGAGGCTCCTTTTTCTGCGCGCCTGCAAAATGACAGGTCTGTACCCGGATTACCTCCGGCATCGGTGCAGAAATCTTCAGCGTCAGATTAATGCCGCCAAGGGTATCTCCTCTTGTTACGATGGAATGGGTCGGCGCGCAAATTGTTACTGTCCCGTTCTCAATTCTGGTAAAATACGCTTCTGCCGGCGCGAATACCGCACAGCCTTCCTTCTGCATCCAGCATCCGTTGCTAAACTTCATGCTCTCCTCTTTCTGCACCGGATATAATCTGACCGCATCTGCGCTTCCGGTGCGAGCACAGCGCGTATCAGGCGAACTCTGCCTGTCTCAAAAGAGAATCACCTGAGAGCGTGCCTGAAAAATCAGCACTGTTCTCTTACGACTCTTTTTACGACTCAAAATCGACATAAATTTCGTAGGTACTTCCGTTTCTCTCCTTGGAAACAACAATGCCTTCCCTTGAGCGGATCCGGTCCGCATTGGCATAATTTCTGGACATGGCAAGCGCCGGTACAATGGTATAATAGTAAGAAAAAGGAAGCTGCCCCTCCGTAATTGTCACCTGGTCTCCAATATTCAATACATCCCGCTCCATATGAAACAATTCCCGTCTCATCCAAAAGCCTCCCTTATCGCGGATCCGATCCGCTCTCCCTGACGGATCTTTGTCTCATATCCGGCAATCGTATGACCTGTCAGGTCCGCGTCTGCTTCTACTTTCCCCTTCTGCGTCATCAGGATAATGGTCGATCCGCCGAATGCAAAATATCCTTTTTCTTCCCCGCAGCGCACCATGCGGTGTCCCGGATGATTGCAGATCCGGCCGACCATCAGCGCACCAACCTCCATCATCAACACATCACCAAATTCCTTTGTCCGGAGGATCCCGTATTCCCGGCTGTTTTCTTTGTAAATCGGCGCCGCGTCCGCTGCGGCCGGATTAACGGTGTGAAGCACCCCCCGGATTTTCCGATATCCGCTTTGTCTGCCGTTCGCCGGAAATACATACCGGTGATAGTCGTCCACACACAGACGCATCACATACAGCAGGCCGCCCTCAAACCGGCGGGCAAGCACCTCATCCCGAAGCAGTTCCGACACCAGATACGGCGTCTGCTTTACCATCACGCGCATCCCTGGTGAAATCCGATAAACCGAGACCAGCGAATCGCACGGGCTGATCAGAACCCCCGGCTCCCGGTCAACGGGTCTTGCCCCCCATCTGAGTCTGCGCGTAAAGAAATCATTGTAGGAGGAAAACCTCTTTTTTTCACAATCGGTCAGATCAATCCGGTTCCACCTTACAAACGGCTTTACCAGGCAGGCCGAAAACCGGCTGTCAAGAAAGCGCCCGACTGCATTGGAAAAGCCTGGCGCAAGAAACGGCGCAATCAGCCTTCTGCTGACGCTGTTACGATAAACAGCCTGCAGGAACCGATCCTGCAGGCCATCACTTCCTGTTATTTTCCCTGAACGGGTCATATACTTCATGGAGATCCCTCCCTGTTGATATGATGTACTCTCGGAATCTCTTATGCACCTGGCTTTGCGGCTGATTTTCCGCCGGAAATGTCTGAATTTTATCAACGTACGCACCGCGTACGCCTCAAAAATTCAGGCACCTCCGACAAAAAATCCTCTCGCAAATCCAGGCACAACGAGATTCCGAGAGCACATTATGTGCTTCTGAAATCCATGACGCAGCTCCCGCATCTGCCCGTAAGAAATAATTATCTCCGGCAGGCTGCAGGAACGCATTATGTAAAATCATTTTCCCTTTACATGCGGAACAGAAGAATCAGAACAACAGCCGCAATCACCGGAACCAGCATCGCAAGCTCTTTGTTTGCCGGCTTGCGGAAGCGGAAATCTGTGATAAACAGAAGACCGGTTCCGAACATCGCAGCTGCAAGAATCCCTGCCCGGTATGCCGGAAATACAAGACCGAGTGTCAGAGTCACCGGAAGAATCACGGCAACCGACGTAATCGGAAGTCCCTGATAATACTTGCGGTTCCCTGTCGTCTCCTTCTGACGGCATTGCTCCTTTACATTAAAATAACCAAGACGGATCAGACCGCACAGGCAGTAAAAAATCAGGATTGCGGAGCCAATTGGAGACTGCAGACCGATATTTCTGCAGATGATCACCGGCAGAACGCCAAAACAGACAACATCGCAAAGAGAATCAATCTGAATACCGAAGCACTTCTCTTCCTCCGTCCGATCCTTCTTGGTTCTCGCAACCTTTCCGTCAAACATATCAAGCAGACCGGACAGTGCCAGACACACAACCGCCGCTTTGATCATCTGGTTCATCGCCAGGAACATACCGGTCAGCGATACCGCCAGACTTAAATACGTCAAAACCACCGTATAATCATATACGCCGATAAAGGGAATTTCCTTTTTCTCCATCAGATACTCCTTCGCCAGAACTGTCTCCTCCTGGAAAAATCCGTTCTGCCGCTTTGTCAAAGCCTCTTTCAACATAATGCCACCACCCTGTTTTTTTTGCTGCGAACCATGACAGCTCCGAAAGCGCAGCGCCTCCGATCACGTCAATCAATACATGCTGCTTTGTCGTCAGTGTCGAAACGAAAACCGCAGCCGCGAACAAAATCGACAGCCGCTGATACCAGACGGGAACCTGACGGGATCCCCGGATTCCGATGTAACAGTTCCAGCTGACCAGACAATGAATCGATGGAAACAGGTTGACCGGACGGTCAATCCGGTACACAAACCGCAGCAGATCACTGCTGAGCCCGGTTCCCGTTACCTCTGGACGCTCCAACGTCCACGGCATTGCCAGGAAAAAAATCATGCATACCGTCCGTGAAATAAAATCACTGATAAAAAAGCGATATGCCTTTTCCCTGCTTTCCCGGTAAATCATCACATAATTCACAATCCAGAATACATAACAGCCCAGATAAATCCAGACTGTCCAGTCAAGCAGCGGAACCGCGCGGTCAACCGGCGTCAGTACGCAGGGAATTGTCCTTCCACCGGACAACACTCCGCAGACCCAGTATACTGCACAATTGTACGCAAACGCAAGAATCAGCGGAATCATCCCGTATTTTGAGAAACACCGGCGCACCCATCTCCAGAACTTCATATCCGTTTTCTTTCCTTTTTGTATAATACAGATTCCCGCCAATTTAAGCACAGCGAAATCCCAGGAACCTGTCAATGATTTCAGTATGCCATGAAAAAGGCGGGAAGCATTGAATAATTTATGAACATTTTATGAATTTTTTACCGATTCTTTTCCCAGACGATCCCCCGGCTTCGACACCGTTTTTTCAGAAGAGCCGGTTTTTGCCTTATCTTCCGACGCTTTTTCCTGCTCTTTTCCCAGATGAATTGCCGCGATTCCTGTACCGACCGCACTGACTAACAGCTGCACATAATAGGAAATTCCACGGCTTAACACCAGACCGGTCAAGAGGCTTGCGCCAAATACCGGTTCAAAAATCTGCCGGAACAGATACTCGCTGATTCCCATCCCGCCCGGCATCGGCAGCATATCGACCGTCAATGAAATCGTTGACTGCAGCATCAGGATCGTATTCCAGCCGGTTCCTTTCAGCTGAAGTGCCCGGTACACCAGACAGGTAACAAAAAACAAAGCAAACCGCTGCAGAAATGTCAGAAGCTGAATTTTCAGCAGCAGATGCAGATTCTTTTTCAGGTAAGCAGAAAATTCATGGTACTTTATCAGAGCCGCTTCTGCCTTCTGAGGAAGAAGACTCGCTGCCTTTACAATGTGCAGCTTCTGAAGCAGGCGCACCGTCCATCCTGTCAGCACGCGGACCAGATGCGGCCAGAAGACAAAGGCCATCAATCCCGCGATTCCGACAATATTTAAAAACATACCAAGATAAACCAGATAAATCACGCTGCCAAGATACTCATGGACCAGATTCTGATGGAATACAAAGATCCAGATCTGCACCAGTACCAGCACCAGCTTATAGGTGATCGTGACCACCATCAGAATAATCGAAGAAACTGAAAGCGGAATATCCATTTTTTTCATAAAATACATCTGCATCGGCTGGCCGCCGCTCGCGGAAGGTGTAATGGCGCTGAAGAAAAAGCCGACCGTCGATACCAGAAAGCAGTCCATCTTTTTTCTGCGGATTCCAAATTCCCGCAGCATATACCAAATGATGGCTGACTCTCCCCAGATAAAGAAAATAACAAGCAGGACAGACGGAACAATCCAGCGCCAGTCACAAGACTCGATGGACTGCAAAAGCTGTCCCAAGTCCTCCCCGTGAAACACATAATAAATAGTCAGCAAAAAAATCGCCAGGACAACGCCTGCATTGATCAGATTCTTTTTCGTACTCTTCTTCACACCCGTATCCTCCGTACCCCGGAAACCGGCACATGGTTTCCTTTGTCGCAACATTTTTATTGTCTCACAGAAACACCAGCGTGGTTTGAACTATTTATGAATATTTTATGAATATTTGACACAATTTTCTTAAGAATCTATACTCCCACTTGTCCTTTCTGCCGGATTCCTGTATACTGAATCTGCTGCTGGTACAGAACATAGAAGCTTTCTTCCATTGTCCGCGTTCACAGCATCAAATCAGCATGATTCCGTCCTGTCCATTCTTCGGCACACCGGCTCATGCTGCCAGACAAGGAGGGGATCTTATGCTGATATGCACAGATCTTGTAAAAAAATACCGCGGCCTGACTGCCGTTGACCACCTCTCCCTGCAATTGGAGACAGGAAAGGTCTACGCGCTTCTTGGTCCGAACGGCAGCGGAAAAAGTACGTTTATGAAAATAGCGGCAGGTCTTATTCAGCCGACGTCCGGCGAAATTACCTTTGATTCCATGCCGATCGGTCCGGAAACCAAAGCAAAAATTGCCTATATGCCAACAGAAACTTATTTTTATTCCTATATGACCTGGAAGGATGCCGGACGCTATTACAAAGATTTCTTTTCTGATTTCCGTCCGGACCGCTACCGGCTGCTGCTCGAAGAATTTCATCTTGATCCCAGGGGAAAAATCAGCAAAATGTCCTCCGGTATGGCCGCAAAGGGAAAAATCGCGCTGGCGCTTTCCCGCGACGCGGCGCTGTGCATGCTTGACGAGCCATTGAACGGTATTGATATCATTGCCAGAGATCAGGTACTCTCCGCAATCAGCCATTACGCATCTCCGAACCGCACCTTTGTCATTTCAAGCCACCTGGTTGATGAACTGGAAACGATGGCTGACAACGCGGTATTTATCAAAAACGGTAAGTTAGTCCGTCAGGGCAGCATCGAGCAGCTGACACACCAGGCCGGTGCCAGTCTGACGGAGCTATATAAAGACATTTACCGCGACTGCGTCCAGTAGGCGCAGGGAAGGAGACTCCAATGCTGAAATTATCCAAATATGAACTCAGAAAAAACAGAAATACGCTTCTCTTTCTGCTCGGCGGCCTGCTGATCCTGCAGCTTCTTTTCCAGCTCGCTCTCTCCCGTGGAGAGGATCCGGAAATCGGCGCTTCCGTCACAGTCCTGTTTCTGTACGGACTAGTCTGCTACTTTTCTGTTTTCCTGCTTGCCGTCATCAATTACTACCGGGAAATCAACTCCAGAACCAGCTATCTGGTTTTTATGACGCCGGTATCTTCTCTCCGCGTCATTCTTTCCAAGATGCTGACTGTCCTGATTCTTGGTCTGATCCTCGCCGGAGCGCTCGGTCTGCTTGCTCTCGCTGATTTGCAGCAGCTGAGTACCTACTACGGTGAATACGCGCCGATCTGGGAGCAGATTACCACACTGCTTGCGTCAGTCGGCATCCGGCCGGGAGAAATCTGGACAAATGTTCTGTACGGGATCATTACCTTCCTTCTCTCCTTTTACGCAACAGTTACAATCATTTATCTCTGCATCACCCTGACGGCAACGCTGCTGCAGAACAGCCGGTTCCGTCTGATTGTCAGCATCGTATTTTTCTTTCTCGCGACCTGGGGACGCTCGAAACTGCAGGACTGGATCGGAACCATCTTTCAGCCTGACTTCGCAAATGATATTTCCCTGGCAGACCTGTTAACGCAGAGCTGGCCGTACACACTGCTGAATCTGGCAGTTCTCATCGTCTGCGTTGCCGCGACATCGCTGCTGTTAAAGAAAAAGCTGTCGCTTTAAGTCAGCAAACAGGCCGCCGCAGAACCAATGGAATGTTCCCATTTCCACGATTCTGCGGCGGCCTATTTTTTTCGTTTTCATGTGATATCCGGCAGTTCCCCTGCATCTGATGCAGAACTGTACGGATATTTCCTGTCTCTGCTTCTATCCGTTACACTTCCGCGTGATATCCGGCTTCCTCAACTGCATGAATCAGATCGCTGTCCGCTACCTCTCCGTTCAGTACAACGACTGCCTGTCCCTTTTCGTGATCCGCAGTCGCGGACACAACGCCCGGAATCGCCTCCAATGCCTTCTTTACATGCGCCTCGCAATGTCCGCACATCATTCCTTCTACCTTTAATGTCTTTGTCATACCAGTTTCCTCCTTTGCAGCTCCTGCTGCATTTACCATTTTTGTGTTTTCTGTTTTATTTTCTGCGGCCATTTCTGATGCCTTTCCGGTTCCAGCTGTTCTGCACGCAGCTGCCGTTCCATTTACGGTTTTGACCACTTTGCTGTCAGCCGCCTCTGCACCCCAGCTGTTCTGTGCGCCCTTTGCGCGGATCTTTGCAAAGTTCAGCCGCAGCGCGTTTGTTACAACGCAGAAGCTCGACAGGCTCATTGCAGCCGCACCGAACATCGGGTTCAGCTTCCAGCGGAACAACGGATACCAGACGCCTGCCGCAAGCGGGATTCCGATAACATTGTAAAAGAATGCCCAGAACAGATTCTCGTGAATGTTCCGAAGGGTTGCCCGGCTCAGGCGGATCGCTGCCGGAACATCACTCAGGCGGCTCTTCATCAGAACCACATCAGCCGCATCCATTGCGACGTCGGTTCCTGCTCCAATGGCGATTCCGATATCTGCCCGCGTCAGTGCCGGCGCGTCGTTGATCCCATCACCGACCATTGCTGCGCGTCCCTGTTCCTTCAGCTTGCGGATAACCGCTTCCTTTCCGTCCGGAAGCACACCGGCAATGACCTCATCAACTCCTGCCTGCTTTCCGATTGCCTTCGCCGTCTGTTCATTGTCTCCGGTCAGCATTACAACGCGGATTCCCATCTCCTGCAGTTCCTTTACTGCCTGCGGACTGTCCTCCTTGATGACATCCGCAACCGCGACCATGCCAATCAGACGGTTATCCCGACAGAAGAACAGCGGCGTCTTTCCTTCCGACGACAGACGGTCCGCCTGCTGCTGCATCGTTTCCGGAATGGCTGCCTTTCCAGAGATAAAGGAACGGCTTCCTCCGGTCAGCTCCATCCCGTTCCATACAGCCGTCAGTCCATTTCCCGGAAGCGCGGCAAATCCGCTGACCTCCTGTGCTTTAATCCCTTCTTCCTCCGCCCGCTTCATAATCGCTTTTGCAAGCGGATGCTCGCTGCGGCTCTCCAACGTGCAGGCCGCTGTCAAAAGCTCCGGTTCACTGATGCCGTCCGCCGGCATCAGATCAGTAACTGCCGGTTCGCCCTTTGTTATCGTTCCGGTTTTATCCAGCGCAACTAACTTTACTTTTCCAGTTTCCTCCAGAGAAACCGCTGTCTTGAACAGGATTCCGTTTCTCGCGCCAACGCCGTTTCCAACCATGATCGCAACCGGCGTTGCCAGTCCAAGCGCGCACGGGCAGCTGATAACCAGAACTGAAATGCCTCTTGCCAGAGCAAAGCCTGCCGTCTGGCCGGTCAACAGCCAAACAATCGTAGTCAGCACCGCAATTGCGATGACAGTCGGAACAAAAATGCCGGAAACTTTATCCGCAACCTTTGCAATCGGTGCTTTGGTCGCCGCCGCGTCGCTTACCATCTGAATGATCTGCGCAAGTGTGGTATCCTCGCCGACTCTTGATGCCCGGCACCGCAGATATCCGGACTGATTGACTGTTGCCGCAGAAACCGTATCCCCGGCTGCCTTGTCAACCGGAATGCTCTCTCCGGTCAGCGCCGACTCATTGACCGCACTGCTTCCTTCCAGAACTACACCGTCCACGGGGATATTCTCTCCCGGCCGAACGACAAACACATCGCCCTTTTTTACCTGCTCAATCGGAACCGTTATCTCTTTGCCGTCTTTTAGAAGCACTGCCGTCTTCGGCGCGAGCTTCATCAGGCCCTTCAGCGCATCCGTCGTCTTTCCCTTAGACCGCGCTTCCAACATCTTTCCGACCGTAATCAATGTCAGGATCATTGCCGCCGACTCAAAGTAGAACTCATGCATATAAGTCATGACTGCTTCCGAATCGCCGTTTACCTGCGCGCCTGTCATCGCAAATAAGATGTAGGTGCTGTACAGGAACGAAACACCGGAGCCAAGCGCAACCAGCGTGTCCATGTTCGGGGCGCCATGAAGCAGGCTTTTCGTACCGCTGATGAAAAACTTCTGGTTAATGACCATAACCGCAATCGTCAGCAGCATCTGAGCCAATCCCATTGCGACATGATTTCCCTCAAAAAATGACGGAAGCGGCCAGCCCCACATCATATGGCCCATTGATAGATACATCAGAACCGCAAGAAATCCGACGGAAGCAATCAATCGCTTTTTCAGAATCGGTGTTTCTTTATCTTCCAGCGCTGCCGCTGCGTCACTGCTTCCGGCTCCCTGCGCCGCCGCCGTGTTTTCACCCTTTATGGCCGCGCCGTATCCGGCTGCTTCAACCGCCGCAATAATAGCGTCCGATGACGCCGTTCCCTCAACACCCATCGAGTTCGTCAGCAGGCTGACCGAACAGGAGCTTACGCCCGGCACCCTGGAAACTGCTTTTTCTACCCGGTTGCTGCATGCCGCGCAGCTCATCCCGGTTACTGTGTACTGTTCCATTTATGAATTTCTCCTTTCTTCCTGTTTTCGTCTATCCATCCTTTGTACGGCTATTTTCTGCTGCTATCTGTTTGACCCGGCAAAACAGCCGCACGAATTGCCGCGCTAATTGTGCCGCCAAACTGAATCGTTTCCAAGGGCGCGGAAAAATCTCATTATCAATCACTTCATCAGTTTCTGCAGCACAGCCACAAGCTCATCAATCGTTTCTTCCTTGCCTTGATGCATATCGCGTACAACGCAGGTCTTGATATGATTGGCAAGAAGCTCACGGTTAAACGCATTGAGCGCCGCATTGGCAGCCGCAACCTGCGTCAGGATATCCGGACAGTAGCAGTTTTTCTCGACCATCCCGCGGATCCCGCGGATCTGTCCTTC
>CAJMMH010000050.1 GCA_905214365.1 uncultured bacterium | reverse complement strand
TCTTCCGGGCGCGGCACTGCTTTCATTTATATGTTAGATATCACGGTTTTGCGGAGCATAGTTCTCATAGGAAGGCTTCTTATGAGTCTCGCTCTTCCAGATTTCTTCTGCGTCATCTTTCCAGCTCTCTGCATAAGGCGTACACTTTCCGCACAGATGCTCAACGGACTCCGGAGATTCCAAGTCAGTGCTGTGTGCGCCGGTTTCGTGAACCATCTTCTGCAGCAGTTCCGGATTCTCAAGCATCGGGCACGGACGCAGGTGGTTGCGGTTAAATGGCTGGCCGTTGTGGTAAGCCATGAACAGCGGGCTCTGCAGGATCTCCAGGATGGACTGATCGTGGATGTTGGCATTGGAGTAGTGGATAAATACGCACGGCTCCGCGTCACCGGCAGAGTTGATATGGAAGTAGTTGCGTCCTCCGGCGATACATCCGCCGACATATTCGCCGTCGTTCTGAAAATCCATCGGATAGAACGGGATATCACACTCGTTGGAACGGATATAACGGATCCGGTCGATCATGTACTTTCTCTGCTCGACAGTCGGCATCAGCTCTGGAACAGCGGCGTTTCCAACTGGCATATAGTGGAAGTAGAAACCATAGCGCGCACCCTTATCGGCGATCATGCGCAGAAAATTGTCGTTAGTAACTGCTTCAACATTGTCTCTGGTGTAGCAGATCGAAGTTCCGTAGATGATGCCGTACCTCTTCAGCAGATCCATTGCCTTCATAACAGCGGCGTAGTGACCGGAGCCGCGGCGGGCATCATTGGTATCCGGAGTACCCTCGATAGACAGAAGGAAGGTCAGGTTGCCGAGGCGGACGACTTCTTTGCAGAACTCATCGTCGATCAGCGTAGAGTTAGTAAACAGAGCAAATTCAACATCGTTGTGCTTTTCTGCCAGACGGAGAATATCCTTCTTGCGTACCAACGGCTCGCCGCCGGTCATCATATACAGGTAAACACCAAGCTCCTTGCCTTCCGTGACGATCTTATCCATATCCTCAAAGCTCAGATTGTGCTTGTGGCCATAGGTACCGGACCAGCATCCGGCGCAGTGCATGTTGCAGGCAGAGGTCGGATCAAACAGGATCAGCCACGGGATATTACAGTTATAAATCTCTCTGTTCTTGCGGATTGTCTTGGTGCCGCGGAAAAATGCCTCATAGCCGAGATTCAGCAGAGCCATCTTCGCAACGTGCGGATCGGTTTCATCGACCACATGGCTCAGAAACTGAACCCAGCGGTTATTCGGATCCTGCAGAGCGGCGCGAGCCTTGTCATAACTCTCTTTCGGGAAACCGTTTCCCCAGAACTGCTCGGCCAGATCGACCAGCTGAAGAAGACTTTTTTCTCTGTCCTTGGACATTTTATTCAAAACAACGTCGATCATAGCACCGACGGTTTTGCGCTGTACGGCATGAGACAGTTTATCCATTGTATTCATGGTATCTTACCTGCTTTCCTTTTCATTCTTGGCGTCATTATACCCTGGATTTTGGGGGATTTCACCGGACAGGGGGCAAGGAGTGTCCAAAATTGGGACAAAAAGGGAAAATTGGTGCTTTTTTGGACAAAAAAAGCAATTTGTCCCTTGCCGTTCTAGGTTATAAATCTTATGCTTTTTACCAGCATACGGTCGGTGGAAGAGCCGCTGCAGATTTGTCGGGCAGACGGAGAAGTTACGCTGCGTCAGCTTCAGATTGCAGATCATGGTCGCAGGTATAGGAAGGGAAAAATTGTGAAAGCGGATATTAATCGGATTCTGATTGAATCAACAGTGAGAAATACATTAAAAGGTCTCAGGGAATCGCCGGAGCGAAGCATCCGTAACCTGGTCGATATGGCGTGCCGGTTTTCTGGCGGTGAAGTGCAGCAGCGTTTTTTTCGGATTGCGCAGCAGATGCTGAAAAATCAGGACAGCGCGTACTATGCGTGGATTCGTAATCAGGCAAGAAACAGCGATTTGGATCGTCTGACTGTGTTTGGCATGGATCTTGGCTATAATAGCTGTACACTTGGCACGAAAATGATCCGGGAAGAGAAAAAACGCACCAGACAGCCGATTTCCTGGGCCTGCATGCTGCGGATGGAGGATGGAGCTGAAGCGTGTAAAAAACGGGTTGAAGAGGAAAAAAAGAAGGGTGTATATACGTACTATCTGGAGGCGGGCGAGCAGGTCGGGGAAGCGTTTTCTGTACTTGGTGCCCATGAAGACTGTGCCTTTTTCCTGTTCTGCGATTCGGACAGTCTGACAGAGCGGTTGCTTGACAAGGCAGTAATGAAGAACTTTATTTTCGTACTGGAAGAGGGCAAGGACTGCGGCGTTACCTGCCGGTCATTGATGGAACGTGGATTTCTGTACGCGATGATATATACTTACCGGGAAGCGGATGAAATTGTGAACGGAACTTTAACAGCACGGGCAGCGCAGTATCAGCCGGCCGGAGTGATCTTTCGGGCTGAGCAGGATTGTCCGCGGAGCGAACAGGAACGGGTACTGGCGTATGTTATTAAAGAACGGGAAGACCTGACGCTTCCGGTAATTCCATTTGAGATGGCTGCGGATACCCGTTATGTCGATGAAAAGGTGTCTGAATCCGTGACAGAATGAGCAATCGCAACCACGCAGGCATGCAGTCCCTCCATCAGTTCATGGGGAGGGATGCAGTCCTTTTGTTGAATCCAGCGTTCTAGGCTGCAGACAAGCCCGTCCGTGAAAAAGTTGATCTGAAACTGGCGGATGTTGGGAATACTGTATGTAGCGCGCAGGTGCTCCGCGACAAGCGGAAGAAGAAAGTCGCGGAAATGCTCGGAAAAGGAGTTTTGTCCGGTTGTTTCGAGCGCGGCGCAGTAGAAACTGCGGTTCTGATAGAGATAGTTGCAGATTGCCTCTAACAGCTTTAATGTGCTGTCTCCCGGCGCATGCTGCAGGACAACAATAATCTCATTATCGAAAATCCAGTTTAAAAGATCATATTTATCTTTAAAGTGATAATAAAAACTTTTCCGGTTCATCTGACATTGCTCACAAATATCGGCAATGGTGATTTTGGCAAATGGAAGCTCTGTCATCAGCTGTTTCAGCGCGGATGCCAGGGCATTTTTTGTCAGGTTTGATTCGGCCATATCGTCTCCACCATAATTCCCTTCTGAACATGCAGTACACGCGGCATCTGGAGAATTACACGCGTTGTTCATGCATATAGCACTATATTACCAGAAAAATTCAGAAAAGACAACTGGCGGAAAATTTTCTGCCGGACAGGCAGTTTCCGGTAAAAAAAGCCGCTGCATCAATCAGTTATGCAGCGGCTTTGCCATTAATCCATATACAGGGCCCAGCGAAGGAACTCAATCGCAGTATCCAGGCGGGAGGTATTGCAGGCAATGCCGAGATAGCAGGGAGTAATCAGCAGTCCGCCCTCATCAGTCAGTCGGGACTTGCTCATATCCACTGCGGACGCGTATTTGCCGGTTGTATTTCCGTTTTCATCGCGGTACTCCGAATAATAGAGAAGACCGTCATCCGCTAACTGCTGGTACATATCTGCAGGCAGGACTTCCTTCAAATCATAAAAATAAACATCGTCCTCCGTACCGAAGGAATAATAATCGATAAACTTACGGTCGCCGCCGATCAGATCCAGCTCACTTGCGGCGATCATTGCGGAGAGCTTCATTAAAGTTGCCATCATTTCTTCCGAAGAGGTTTCCGGATCAAAATAGTCGGAAGCGGAGAACAGCATCTGGGAATCAGTCAGGTTTTCGCCCATATGGTCAGCGAATTCCTCACAGAAGGCATCTATATCAGCATCCTCGGATACGTAGTTGTTATACATCATAACCTCAATGACATAAGGCCGCTTATTTTTGATTACAGTTGTAATAAGGGAAACTGCGCACAGAATGACAATTACGGTAACAATCACCGGCCAGTGGTAATAGTCCCAGAAGTAACGGGAGCCATCCTTAAAGCCCATTTCCTTCATTTTTTTAAATTCAGTGCCGATAGTTCGCTTTTCATCTTTCGGCGGGATAAAGGCGTCGGCAGGGTCAGCAGTCTTTTTTTTCTTCTGCTCGCCATTGTCCATTTCAAGTCTCATAACATATACCCTCCATTGTATTTTCATGTACTCCCGGAATCCCGCCGTGTCTGAATTTGCAGGAAGCTGTGAGTGTACATTTGTAAGCGCCCGGCGTGTATCAGACGCAGATGGGGCGCAAATTATTTCTCTTATTGTAACATATTTTGAAACAGAGAGAAATGAAAAAATCATGTTTTGTATTAAATATATATAAATTGTCATCAGATGTTTGCCTTTTGAAATAGAATCTATTATAATAGTGTAAAAACCCGACACGGGGTAATACGAGGTATATGCTATGGGCAACTTATTTAATCTTGACAACCCGGTATGGAGGTTCATGGGAAAGCTGGTAGACGTTTTCATCCTGACCATGCTGTGGTTCATCTGCTGCATTCCGATCGTGACGATAGGACCGGCATCAACGGCAGTGTACTATGTAACGTTGAAACTGGTTCGCGACGAGGAGTCCTATACCGTCCGCAGCTTTTTCAAGTCCTTCAAGGAAAACTTCAGGCAGGGTGTAGCGATTGGTCTGATTATGACTGCGCTTGGTATTTTCTTTGCGTATGATATCTATGCGTATTTTGCAATGGGAACCCAGGTAATGACGATTCTCGGAATTCTGTTTCTTGGTATTTTCCTGCTGTACCTGTTTACATTGACATATGTATATCCACTGCAGGCAAAGTTCTACAATACCGTATTTCATACGTTAAGAAACGCGCTGTTTATGTCTGTGAAGCATGTATTCCGCAGTTTCCTGATGGTAATCATCGCAGTAGTCGTATGGGTAGGCGTTCTGTTCTTTCCGCCGTTACTGCTGCTCAGCTTTGGTCTGATCGCGTTTCTTCAGTCATATTTTCTGGTAAAGGTATTTGATAAGTACATTCCGAAGGAAGAGGATGAAAAGAGCGATAATATCGGTTCTGACCTTGGAATTGAGGAGGATGAAGAACAGGTTCATATTGTTATGACGCAGGAGGATGCGCAGTACGGCACTGGTCAGGTACTTAGTCGTGAGATGCTCGAAAAGAAGAGCGGTACTGACGAGACAGCAGAGAGCGGTTCCGTTTCTGATTCGCAGGAGAGCGATACTCCGGCAGACAGCCAGGAAGCGTCCGCAGACCATGCGCAGGAAGAGTCAGACAAGCAGTAAACGGTCAGAAAAATTAAAACCTGAAAAATAAACCCGCAGCACCGGAACGTATGGGAAAGTGTCTTTCCATACGTTCCGGTGCTTTATAATTAATTGACTGACGGGAGAAGCCCCGGACGGGTATCCGGGGCTTCTAAGGTGTATAAAAATGAGAGGGAAAGCACCTTTTGTATTCGTTTCCGAAAACATAAGGTCCTTGCGGCCGGTCAGCGGGTACTGACTGACTGCATCTATTCAAAGAATGATACATCAAAGCGAGTCTGGCGATTAGTCCATGTATCATTCAATGAATCAAAGGAATCAAAGAAAACAAAAAAGCGATAACTGCACTATGTAGCCTGCAATTATCACCATTGATAAGTCTGTGTATACGGTTGTTTTCTTTGATAGGTTTATTATACCCTTTTTTTCTATTTTGTCAAATAGTTTTTTCAAAAAAATGAAAAAAGAAAAATGGAATGTTCAAGACTGCCGGAACATACATAATAAAGGATAACGCCAGAATTGACGAAACGGAAAGGCATGGTGAAAAGATGCTTGAACTGGAAAAAAAGCAGATACATATGAGTCGTTCAAGAGAGCCGGTCACAGCGCAGATCACGCTGGATCAGGATTTTAATGTGCCGGACAGCCGGCCGGACGTTGGAACTGTGGTACTGAAACAGGCATGGGTGCTGTTGGATGAGATTCGGCAGACCGGCGAGCGGGTTCATCTGCACGGAACGCTGTCGTTTGAACTGCTGTACGGAATGGATGGGGACAGAAGCTTTCAAAATCTAACAGGCTCTCTGGAATTTGACGATGCCTGCGGCTATCCGGGACTGAAGGAGGGCGATCTGGTCCGATGCAGGGCAGAGACGGAGGATTTCAGTGTGCGTGTCATTAATTCCAGAAAGCTGCATATCAGTGCAGTACTGGGGATGACAATGACTGGCAGCAGTGAAGAGCGGGAGGAAGCGGCGTGGAGGCTTCGGGGCGATGAGGCGGTGGAGACGCTTGGAAAGGATCTGGAGATCATGTCGCTGCAGATTCGGAAAAAAGATACCTTCCGGATGCAGGATGAAATCCGGCTGACGGGAGCCAGGCCGCCGGTAGACACGATGCTGTGGCAGAGCATTTCCCTGCGCAGTCTGGAATACCGGCCGGAAGAGGGAAATTTGTTTGTCCGGACAGAGGCGCTTCTGTTTGCAGTGTACCAGCCAGAGGGGGAGCAGATGCCTCTTCAGTGGATTGAAAAGCCGATTACCTTTCAGGGAGAGCTTCCGGTGGCCGGATGCGAGCCGGGGATGATTCCGTCGGTGGAGGCAAGGCTGATTCACCGGGAGCTGACGCCGAAGGAGGATGAGGATGGGGAAAGCCGGGTCATCCAGGCAGAAGCGGTCATTGAGCTGGATCTGAAGCTATATTCCGAAGAAACGGTGCATTTGATCTGTGACGCGTATTCGCCGCAGAAGGAGCTGGAAACAGAGTATAGTCCGGTGCGGCTGGAGCATCTGCTGATCAAGAACACGGCAAAATGCCGGCTGACGGAAAAACTGGCGTTGAATCCGGCCGATTCGATGCTGCAGATCTGTCACAGTCAGGGGAAAATTGTCCTTGACCGGACGCAGCCGGTGGAAAACGGGATTCTGGCGGAGGGCGCACTGCAGATCACGGTGCTGTATCTGGCGGCGAACGATGAGCGGCCGGTGCAGTCGGTATCCGGTGTGCTGCCGTTCCATCATGTGATTGAAGCAGGCGGAATCAGACCGGGGAATTATTTTGATATCTGTCCGATGTTAGAGCAGCTGACGACAGTGATTGCAGCTGGCGGGGAAGCGGAAATCCGCGCGGTGATCAGTTTTGATACGCTGGCAATGGCAGATCAGACGGTGAATCTGCTCCAGAGCGTGCGGGAAGCAGATACGGCAACACAAAAGCCGGATTCCGCAGCGCCGCTGATTGGCTATCTTGTGCAGCCGGGAGATACGCTCTGGTCGGTCGCGAAGCGTTACCGGGTAACGGGGCAGACGATCCGGGAGCAGAATGGCTTAAAGCAGGAAGAGCTGACGCCGGGCATGCGCCTGCTGATCGTAAGGCAGCCGGCATGAAACAAAAAGCGCCCGGCGCATAGAATAACAGTGCGGGGAGAGCGCCGCAGACAGTGAAAATCCGCGGCATAAGGCGCTCTGCGCATCAAAAAAAGCGCCGGCTGCTTTTCATAGACGTATGGTCCCATACGCCCGGTGGAAACACCGGGGTACATAACCTGTCTGAAAAACAGCCGACGCATCGAAACGGATGATAGCAGTCCGCTTCGCAAAACAGACAAAGCGTGAACGGTTTTCTGAGAACCGATTAAGCTTCCTTTGCCAGGAAATCGTTGATCTCGTTTACCAGCTCATCTGCATCAAGACCGTGAACATACGCAGCCTCTCCGATGGACTCAGCCTGAGAAGCCGGGCATCCGAGACAATGCATGCCTGCGGACATCAGAATCGGAATAACTCCGGTATTGATCTGGAGCAGCTCGCCAATGGTAATCTCCTTCGTAATCTGTGCCATGAAATCGCCTCCTGTCATATTTAATGGGACAAAGCGGGGGCTTTATCCGGTTCTTATGATTATATCCATTTTTCCTCCGGAATGCAAGGAAAAATTATGGAAAGCCATTTTTCGTGCGGAAAGCCGATGATTGGCTGCCGGCTGCGCTTTGAGCGGACAGCAGCGGATTGCGGGTGTCATCAACGCCGGGCTTCGGAATGTGTTAATGGAGCCGCCCTTCCTTAAAGTGTCTGCGGCAGAGAGAAATATAGTTGTTATTGGCACCGAGGACAACCTGGTCGCCTTCACGGACGATACCGTTTTCATTGAAACGGGCGTTGCAGGTTGCCTTTTTGCCGCACCAGCAGATTGTTTTGATTTCGCGGATCTCATCGGCAATTTCCATCAGGCGTTTGCTGCCCGGAAAGAAGCGGTTGCGGAAGTCTGCGCGGAGGCCATAGCAGAGAACCGGGATGTTGTACTGATCTACAATATCGGAAAAAAGATCAATCTGTTCTTCGGTCGCGAACTGAACCTCATCAACGATAATCGCGCTGTAAGCGGTCACAATGGATGGATCCTTGCGGAAACGTTCCAGAAACGGCTCAATTAGCTCACAGGTATTCTGCAGACCGATCCGGGAACGGACAATGTGATCTCCATCGCGGGTGTCGATGCCAGGCTTCAGAATCAGCGCCTTCTGTTTGCGCTCTTCATAGTTATAGGCGACCATCAGCGCATTTGCGGTCTTGGATGATCCCATTGCTCCGTAATTAAAAATCAGTTTTGCCATATCAAAAGTATCTCCTTTTCTCCGGACAGTACAATGTATATCAGTATATCTGTTTTCCGGAGCCGCGTCAAGGAAGAAAAATCTCCCAATGTCTGCACAGTTTGTCTTTCGTTACTGTTCACGCTGCGCTCAAACAGTAACGGATTTTGCCGATGCTTCGCATGCAGAATCGGCAAAATCCCACAACCGCTACGTTATCTTACGGAATTTTCAGTTCAGAAAATTCCTACCGTGAACTGTAACTGTCTTTCTGCTTTGCGCAGGGAGGAATCCGGGCAAAAATGCGAAGGTAATGACAGCAAAAAATGGTTGCTAAGGAGTGGCCGGCTTGTTATACTGAAACTGTCGGGCAAAGCTGATCAGAAGTGTGAAAAGACAGAAACAGCGGGCTGTCCGGGAAAGGGAAAAGGTATGGAGTTTCTTACATTAAAACCGGTATTCAAGCAGATGATCTGGGGAGGAAACAGACTGCGTACTGATTTCGGATATGAGATTCCGGGCGGCAACACCGGAGAGTGCTGGGCAATCAGCGCGCATCCGAACGGAGACTGCGAGATTGCGGACGGAGCGTATGCGGGAAAGACGCTGAGCTGGCTGTGGGACAACCACAGGGAATTGTTCGGCGGCATGGAGGGAGACCGTTTCCCACTGCTGATTAAGATTATTGACGCAAAGAATGATCTGAGCATTCAGGTGCATCCGGATGACGCGTACGCGGCAGCGCATGAAAACGGTTCGCTTGGAAAGATGGAGTGCTGGTATGTGCTGGACGCGAAAGCGGGCGGGACCATTGTAATTGGCCATAATGCTGCAAACCATGAGGAACTGAAGCGGATGATAGAAGAGAAGCGCTGGAAGGAGCTGATCCGCGAGGTTCCGGTGAAAAAGGGAGATTTTTTCCAGATTAATCCGGGCTGCGTGCATGCGATCAAGGGCGGTACACTGATTCTGGAAACGCAGCAGAACAGCGATATTACGTACCGGGTATACGATTACGACCGCCTGCAGGACGGAAAGCCTCGCACGCTTCATGTAAAGCAGAGCATCGATGTGATTCAGGCTCCGTTTGTGCCGCAGGCAACGCAGGAAACAACGGAGACGGTTGGCGGCGCAAAAATTGAAACGTTAGTAACGTGCCGGTATTACACCGTGAAAAAGGTGTCTCTGAACGGATCGGCAGCGTGGAGCTGGGATCGTCCGTTTATTGATGTCAGTGTGATTGACGGACAGGGAACCATCGGAGGGTGTTTGGTAAAGAAGGGCACGCATCTGCTGATCCCGTTCGGGTACGGGGAAATCCGGATGGAAGGAACCATGCAGCTGATCTGCTCGTCCGCGGAGCAGAAGGAAAAAACGGAAGCCTGATTTGGCACAGTGGGGAAAGGAGAAACAAATGAGAATAGGGGCAATTGAGGGCGGCGGAACCAAAATGGTTCTTGCTGTCTGCACAGAAAATGGGGAAATTCTGGAACAGACGTCGATTCCGACGAAAGATCCGGGTGAGACAATGCCGGAGATGATCAACTATTTCCGGGATAAGCAGATTGAGGCGCTTGGAATTGGATTTTTTGGGCCGATTCAGCTTAACCGCAGCGCGGCGGACTATGGATGTGTGACATGCACGCCGAAGCTGAACTGGAAGGGCCAGCCGGTCGTAATGCCGTTTGAGGACGCGCTTGGAATTCCGGTCGGTTTTGATACCGATGTAAATGCGGCAGCACTTGGAGAAGCAACGTGGGGCGCTTCAAGAGGAACGGAAAACAGTATTTATCTGACAATCGGAACTGGTGTCGGCGTCGGTGTTATCAGTAATGGAGCAGTTGTACACGGCATGCAGCATCCGGAGGGCGGACATATCCTGCTTCGCCGCAGCCCGTCTGATCCGTACAAGGGAAAGTGTCCGTTCCATGAAAGCTGTCTGGAAGGACTTGCCGCGGGCCCGGCGATTGAAGCGCGCTGGGGCAAAAAGGGATATGAGCTTGCCGATCGCGCCGAGGTGTGGGAGTTGGAAGCGTATTATATTGCCCAGGGGCTGACAGATATGATCTTTCTGCTGTCCCCGGAGAAGATTCTGTTGGGCGGAGGAGTCATGCACCAGACTCAGCTGATGGATCTTATCCGCAAAGAAGTGCTGCGTCAGGTAAACGGATACCTGAATACGCCGCAGCTGTGCGACATAGAAAACTATATTGTACGCCCGCAGCTGAACGATAAGCAGGGAGTTATGGGCTGTGTCTGCCTGGCTCTGGATGAGCTGAAGCAGACAAAATAACAGATCAGCGTTTCCGTCTGCCTTTCTGTGAACCGGAGCGCCGCTTCTGCTGGCGGTATCTGCCGACATAGGAGCGGAACGGCCCCTGAATAAAGAGATAGATAAGAAAGACTGCCGCAATGCCGTCAAGCAGGAAGAACCAGATAATCAGGTGATTCAGTCTGCGCGCGGTGCAGGAAACCGAGATCGTACCATCGGAGGAAACCGAGGTCAGCACGGAGGTTCCGTCCGGAAGCGTTTCTTTTCCGGGAAGCTGAAGTTCATAGTTTAAGACGGTCTTTTGCGGTTCCGGAAGAAAGTTGGTCAGATCGATCTGATCGGTGCAGACGGATTCTAACTTCCGGTCAATCAGAGAGGAAGTGCCGCGGCTGTAGGAGAAACCGGAAGGTTGTCCAAACAGTGTTCCAAAGCCTTCATTGATTGAGGCATCCGTGCCGGACTGTTTATAAATCACAGAATAGGAGCTGTCTGATGTTTCGGCTGTAACAAAGCCGTGACCGGCAGCTTCTTTTTTAAATGTATCAAGCATCAGTGACCGGTGGACATTCGGAAGTCCGCAGTCAAACGAGAGCGTTGTTGTCCGGCGGATATCCTGGGATGAAATAATCTGGGTGGATACCGTGATTTCCTGCGGCTGATACTGATAAACAGCAGAGAAAGCAAGCGTTTTCTCCGACATTCGTTCGGAATAAAGGCAGGTATAGTCCGGATAGTCATTGCTCAGCGACACTGCTTTGACACTTTCATTATCGCTGCCCGGCAGATAGAGGCTTGCGTAGCTGGAGTTGAGAATAAAGTAACGCACCGTTGTTGTGCCGGTATTGGGAACGAAAAACGCAACATTCAGTGATTCCTGGTAGGAATGCAGGAAGCGGAGCGGACTTTCGGAGGAAATGGTTTCTGTCAGGCTTTCCGCATTGCTTGCCTGGAACAGCCGGTTCATCAGCGTGTCAAGCGTATCCAGCGTACACGATGGGAAATCCAGCACCCAGGTCGTATCGTCCGCCCAGCTTTCCGAGAGTTCTTCCGGAAGCAGGGAACTCAGCCACGGCTTTACATTGGACGCATTGTCAAGAATTTCGTCCGGGAAATGGATGCGGATGCTGCGGTTCCAGGTGTCGTCGGGTGCAAGCCCGGTTAGAATATCAATATACTCTGCGTCAAGCAGCGTTTCCACATAAACATACAGCCCTTTTCCGTTCTGAGGGTAATCAACGCCCGCGTAGGTTAGCGTATTTTCACCGTCCCGGAGCAGCGTGGAGACAAGCGACTCATTGCCGGAACGCGCAATCAGCGCATCAGTCAGCCAGGAGAACAGAGACAGCGTATCGGTATCCTCCGTCAGTGTGAAACCAGTACGTACACCGGTCTGCGGACGGGAAATAGATACTGTGTTGTCCGTCTGTGTCAGCGCGGCGATCTTCTCCTGATAATCCTCCAGGTTGTCAAAGGGAATGGTAAAGGTCAGCTCATAGGAACTGCCGGTTTCCTGGTAACTCCATTCCATAAGCTCCGGACAATTAATCTGGATAAAGCTCTGAAAGGAAACCATAGAAGATCCGAACAGGCTGCTGAGCGAGGATTTGTCCGCGGAAGCAGTGATTGTACGGTTCCCGGATTCATCCGGATTGATGGTCATTGAAGAATGAAAAAGAATTGGCTGTGCATCCCGGCAGCCGGCAAGCAGCAGGCCGGACAACAGGAGCAGGCACAGAAACGGCCAAAATCGCCTGCGTGCGGATCGAAAATTGAAAGTCTGGCTCAAATAGTTCCTCCCTGGCCGGTTTTCCCCTCTGCATCAGATACGTCCGGTAAAAATCCTTCTGCATATTCAGGTCAGTGGGATTCCATGGGGTGTATAATACAGATCCGGGAGAAACCGGCGATTTTCGTGCAGCCTGTTTTGCGGAAGTCGGAGTCAGAAAAAACCGGCTGTATTGACAGCGAAACCGGGTGCGTGTTACAGCAATTTAACAAATCAAGGAAGTCCCCTGTTTCAATTGCGAAGAGCAATAAGCAGTGGGTGGGGACTTGCTTGTATCAGGAGGGG
>CAJMMH010000049.1 GCA_905214365.1 uncultured bacterium | reverse complement strand
ATGCACAGTCGTTACCTGCGCACGCGTTGCCCGTCCCTCGGTTGTCAGAATTTCATATTTCATATCAGCAATTACTTTCCTGCTGCAGCCGTTGCAGCCTTTTTCTTATCCATCCAGGTCTTAATGTCAAACCACAGTGAGCCGGCAATGCAAACGGAAGAATAGCATCCGCAGATAACACCGACAACTAACGGCAGAGCGAATTCCTTGATAGAGGTAACGCCCAGAATATAAAGGACAACTACCATAATCAGCGTTGTTAAAGACGTATTGATACTTCTTGAAAGCGTCTGGCTGATCGAGCGGTTTACTGTCTCTGCCAGATTTTCCTTCGTCAGCTGAATGTTCTCACGGATACGATCAAATACAACGATTGTCGCATTGATGGAGTAACCAACCAAAGTCAGCATGCACGCAATAAAGGTATTGCTTACCGACCAACGCAGAACCGCGTAAAACGCAAGCAGAACCAGTACGTCGTGAAGCAGCGGAACAACAGAGCTTGCGCCGAAGCTGAGATCCTTGAAGCGGATCCATACATACAGCAGCATAAAGACTGCAGCTACCAGAACCGCAATGATTGCGGAACTCTTCATTTCACTGCTGACCGTTGCGCTGATATTCTCGGTCTGAATCTGATCCTCATCTACGCCGAAGTTCTCTGCCAAACTGTCATACAGCGCAGTTCTCTCTTCCAGCGTCAGTGTTCTTGTACGGATGACAACCTCGTTGCTGTCCGCAACCGGAGTCATCTGAATATCGTTATCACCGGTAATCTCAGAAACAATCGGCTTTACTTCCTTTTCCAGTTCTTCAATCGTACGGTTCTCATTGAAGGTTACGCTGGTAGAAGAACCGCCGACAAAATCAAGGCTGTAGTTGAACGCATAGCCATTGACACCGTGAACGCCTGCGATAACCAAACCAATTACGATAACAGCGACAGACGCGATGTAGCAGATTTTTCTCTTTCCGACAAAGTTCAGTACCTTTACTTCCTTCGTCTGTCCATACATTTTTTCATTCTGCAGGCCGATCGCGTAGAAGCTTCTCATCAGCGTCTTGGTTACAATCAGAGCCGTGAACATGGATACAACAATACCAAGAGCCAGCGTCTGTGCAAAGCCCTTAACAGTGCCGGAACCAAGGAACCAGAGGACAGCTGCTGCGATCAGGGTCGTTACGTTTCCATCGAGAATTGCGGAAAATGCCTTGGAGAAACCAGCCTCAATCGCGCTCTGGACGGAACGTCCGGAACCGATCTCCTCACGGATACGTGCGAAAATAATACAGTTTGCATCGACTGCCATACCAATACCAAGAATAATACCGGCAATACCAGGCAGAGTCAGCGTGATGACTTCCTTAAATGCGCTGATCAGCACGATAATCAGGGAAGTATACATAACCAGTGCCAGAGACGCAACCGCGCCAGGCAGACGATAGTAAGCAATCATAAAGATGAACACCAGAATCAGGCCGATCACGCCTGCAAGCAGACTGGTGCGGACCGCATCCTGTCCGAGCTTTGCTCCGACAACGGTAGAACGAATTTCTTTCAGCTCTACCGGCAGCGCGCCGATACGGATAGAAGACGCCAGGCTTGATGCTGACTCATAACTCTCCATACCAGTGATGGAGCACATTGCGGAATCAATATGTTCATTCACCGACGGAGCACTGATTACCTCGTTATCATACATGATGTAAATCCGGCCTCTGGAAGAAGCAAGTTCCTCCGTTGCCTTGGAAAATGCCTCACGGCCTTCATCCGTCAGAGTCAGGGATACCTGATAGTTATAGCTGCCGTTATCCTTGGTCATGGCAGGCTGCGCATCCTTTACCTGATTTCCATCAATAACCTTTGTTCCCTCCGGATCGGAAGAATCTGTGCAGAATACCAGGCTTCCCGGTTTTCCAAGTTCCTCCAGAACCGTATTCGCATCTGTCGCTCCCGGAATATCAACCGTAATCCGATTGCTACCTTCCATATAAACCTGCGCTTCGGTTGACTTGTCCGTCACACGACGCTCCAGTTTATTTTTGGCATCCTCCATCTCCTGAGAGGTTGGATCGCCCTGAGCTTCATACGTAATACTGACACCGCCCCGCAGGTCCAGACCCAGGGCAATATCGTTGATGCTTCCCGAATGATCGCTGCCGAGTCCGGCTGCTGCTGTATACACAACAAAGCCGAGAATCGCGAGCCAGGCGATCAGACGGATTACTCCACCCTTTTTGCTCATCGCTCTTCTCCTTAACATTTTTTATGTACGCTGGCAGCACAAGCTGCCGCCGTACACTATACTCGCATCGGAACTGCCCTTTCCTGCCCTCCAAGCTTCAAAAACAGTACCGTTATGCCTGTCTGATCCGGCAGCCGGATGAACGAACCTTATACGGTTTCCGCTGTCTCATCTTCGCTGTCTTCTTCGTCCGCGATCGCTGCCTGAAGCATGATTGCGCACTCAATCCGCTTGCGCTGCATCTCGCATCCGATCTCATAGGCTCCGTTAACTGAGCCACTGAAATTGTAGGAATTCGCCGCGCAGCCGCCGCTGCAGTAGTACTTTGCAAAGCATTTCTTACACTGCGGCTTGGAATACACGTTGCACGCCTTGAACTTCTCGCAGATATCTGGTCTGGTAATACCTTCATCCACGTTGCCGAGCAAAAACTCTTCCTGTCCAACGAACTGATGGCACGGATAAAAATCGCCCCACGGAGTCACCGCAAGATACTCGGTTCCAGAACCGCATCCGCTCAGACGTTTCATCACACACGGTCCCTGGCTTAAATCAATCATGAAGTGGAAGAAATTGAAACCCTTTCCTTCCCTGCGGTACTTCAGCCACTCATCGGCAAGGCGGTCATATTCTTCCATAATCTTCGGAAGATCCTCCTCACGGATCGCATAGCTGTCCTCCGGCTTCGCGACAACCGGCTCAATTGACATCTGTTTAAAGCCAAGATCCGCAAAGTGAACCGCGTCGTTGGAAAAATCAAGATTGTTTCTGGTAAAGGTTCCACGTACATAATACTTATTCTGGCCGCGGCTGTCAGCAAATTTCTGGAACTTCGGAACAATCAGGTCATAGCTGCCTCTTCCGTTTCGGAACGGGCGCATCTTATCGTTGATCTCGCGGCGTCCGTCCAGGCTGAGCACTACATTGCCCATCTCACGGTTGCAGAACTCCATCACCTCATCATTCAGCAGCACGCCGTTTGTCGTCAGCGTAAAGCGGAACTTCTTGTTTTTGGCTTCTTCAATGCTTCTGCCATATTCAACTAACTGCTTGACAACATTCCAGTTCATCAGCGGTTCTCCGCCGAAGAAGTCTACCTCAAGGTTGCGGCGGCTTCCGGAATTTTCCACAAGGAAATCCAGTGCCTTCTTTCCGACCTCAAAGCTCATCAGCGCGCGGCGGCCATGATACTCGCCTTCCTCTGCAAAACAGTACTGGCACGCCAGATTACAGTCATGAGCAATATGAAGACAGAGCGCCTTGACAACCGGCTTTCTTTTCTGAAACTCATTAATATACGGCTCATAAATATCGGTGGTATACAGCATACCTGCATCCTTCAGGCGTGCTACCTCCGCATAGCCTTCCTCAAACTCACCTGCGCCATACTGCGGCAGCAGGGCAGCAATTTCTTCTTTTGAATGTTCCTCAAATAACGGAACAATATCATAAACAATATCATCTACCACATGCACTGACCCGGACTCGACGTCCATGACAATGTTGTATCCGTGGCTCTTATACTGATGAATCACCTGTTCTTACTCCCTTCCTATCCTCCCGGCGGCAAAAACCGCAGCCCGTGCCGGACAATCACTGCCGTCGGCCGTACTTGGGGGACTTCTCACTGAATCATGTTGAAAGCCGGGGAGTGTTCCCCCCGGCTTCTCGTCATTGTATGAGAATTATCTCTGGTTCTGGTTCTCACAACTCTGATTTCCGACTGTGCAGGATGTCTTACATGCTGACTGGCAGGATGTCTGACACTCACCGCAGCCGCCCTTCTTCAGGGTATTCTTTAACGTTTTTGCTGTTAATGTCTTTGTTGCCTTCATGGTCTTCCTCCTATCTGTTCCCAAGAATTCCGGCCGGACAGTTTCCTGTCCCAAAAACAGGCCGGCTTTCATGTATCATATCATAAACCGCCGGACTTGAAAAGTCTTTTAACTGAATTTTTTATTCTTCTTCCTTCAGAGGCCCCGGCAGAATTACCCGGATCAACTCAACACGCTTTTTCTGCATCCGCTCGACTACAAAACGCACCTGTTCAAACTCCGCGGACTCGCCAGTCACCGGCAGATGATCCAAAAGTCCGATCACAAAACCGCCGAGTGTATCGTAATCTTCGGATTCCAGTTTCAAATTCAGTTTTTCATTGACATCATCCAGTTTTGCCGATCCATCTACCAGATATTCTCTGTCGTTGACGCGGGTAAACTCTTCCTTTTCGTCCTCATCATACTCATCGCGGATATCGCCGACGATTTCCTCAAGCAGATCCTCCAGCGTGACAAGACCGGCTGTTGTGCCATACTCGTCGAGAATGATTGCGATGCTGGCATTTGCGCTCCGCAGCTCCGTCAGAAGCTCGGCTGTCTTTTTATATTCATACGTGTAAAACGCCTTACGCAGATAATTGCGGACGGAGAACGGATCGCCCTCGTGATACAGCAGAATATCCTTCATATTGATGATGCCGATGACATTGTCCACAGAGCCTTCATAAACGGGAAGCCTGGTATACATATCCTTGCGGAAAATCTCCATCAACTCTTCATAGGTCGCGTCCACATCAACTAACGACATATCAATACGGGGAACCATGATATCCTTCGCCTGGGAATCACCGAAATCTACCACATTTTTAATCATGTTGCGTTCATCTTTTTCGATAACTCCATCCTCATGGCTGACATCAACAATCGTGCGCAGCTCTTCCTCTGTCATCGGATCACCCTTGGCATTCGGATCAATCCGCATCAGACGCAGTACACCGCCCGCAAGGAAATTCACGGCAAAAATCACCGGCGTTAAAATCTTCATCAGCAGCGACAGCGGCCTGCAGAAACACAGCGCCAGCTGATCCGCGTGAATTGTCGCCAGCTGCTTCGGAGCAATTTCTCCGAAAATCAGAATCAGGATCGTAATGATACCGGTTGCTACTCCAGCTCCGCTGCTTCCAAGCAGCTTGGTTGCCAGCACCGTCGAAATCGAAGATGCCGACAGATTGACTACGTTGTTTCCAATCAGCAGTGTGCTTAACATCCTGCTGCGTTCCTCAAGAACACGATGCAGAAGAGCTGCCCTGCGGTCGCCCTCATCCGCCATCGCGCGGATTTTGATCTTGTTGCAGGTAAGCATCGCTGTTTCCGCCGATGAAAACAGGCCGGAACATACAACTAAAATTGCCAGTACAATAAATAGTATGGCGTCACTGGGATCCAAAAAATACCACTCCTTTTTATCTATATTTGCGGCGAATCATGCCGCGTCCTGCCGCCCTCCCATATACAGCGCACGCAGAAAAATACCTGCGTATCCCATATATTGACGGCAGATTATTTTTATTCTATCGGATATCTTTTCTGTTGTCAAGAATTATTCTGCGTCTGCTTTGACTTCCGCTTTTTCAGGCGCAGTTTCCGCCTGCTGTCCGTTTTCTGCCTTTCCAACTTCAGAACTGCTTCCGGCAGTTACAGCTGTTTCCGGCGCTGTCAGTCTCTCAATATAATCCCAGATTTCTTCGCGTCCCTGCTTGGTCTGCGCGGAGAACGGAATCAGTACTTCTCCCTTTTTCATCCCGAGCGCGGAACGGATCAGTGCTGTCTGCTTTGCCACCTGGCTGCGCTTGATCTTATCAAGCTTTGTCGCGATGATAACAGGATGGAAGCCAGACGCCGTCATCCACTGATACATCTGCTTATCGTTAACAGACGGCTCATGGCGGATATCCACCAGAAGGAATACGCTTTTAAGCATCTGCGAGCGGTTCAGATAACGCTCGATCATCTTGCCCCACTTTTCCTTAGTTTCCTTGGAAACCTTTGCGAACCCGTATCCCGGCAGATCCACATAATACAGCGCGTCATTAATATTATAGTAGTTAATGGTCTGCGTCTTTCCCGGCTCCGCGGATGTACGCGCGTAGGCCTTGCGGTTCATCAGCGCGTTGATCAGCGATGACTTTCCGACATTGGACTTTCCGGCAAACGCTACCTCCGGAAGCGTATTCTCCGGAAGTGTGCTTGTAATTCCGCAGACGGTTTCCAGATTGACGGTTTTAATTACCATAGTTTCCTCCTGCTGCCCCGGTCTTTTCCCATGCCTGTTCCAAAACCTGAGGCATCTGCTCTACAAATGTGATCTCTAGATGTTCCGTTACTTCCTCTGGCAGTTCCGCAACGTCCTCCCGATTCTGATCCGGGACAAGAACCTGACAGATTCCGGCCGCTTTGGCTGCCAGCAGTTTTTCCTTCAGGCCTCCGATCGGCAGCACGCGCCCGCGAAGCGTTACTTCCCCGGTCATTGCCAGATCCGGACGTACCGGCCTTCCGGAAACCGCAGAAAGAATCGCTGTCGCCATCGTGATTCCCGCACTTGGTCCGTCCTTCGGAACCGCGCCCTCCGGGATATGGAGATGGATGTCATATTTTTCAAAGAACTCCGGTGTTACTCCGTACGCACCTGCCACAGACTTTACGTAACTCAACGCGATCTGTGCAGACTCCTTCATCACATCACCCATCTGCCCGGTCAGCACCAGAGCACCCTTTCCGGGCGCAGTATTCACCTCAATCTGAAGCGTATCGCCGCCTACACTGGTCCATGCCAGGCCGCGGACAATTCCGACATCTCCAGCCTGGTTTGCCTCCTGCAGTCGGTACTTCTTCCGTCCAAGATAGCGTTCCAGGTTGCGTACGGTCACACGGATGGTTGACTTCTGCTGCTCCAGATACTCCATGGCAGCCTTCCGGCAGATCGTCTCCAGTCTGCGCTCTAAACCGCGGACACCCGCTTCTCTGGTATAAAAGCGGATGATCTGCTCCAGCGCTGAGCGATCTACGCGAAGCAGCCCCTCCGGGAGTCCGCAGCGTTCCTTCTGACGCGGAAGCAGATAGCGCTGGGCAATCTGCAGCTTTTCCTTTTCCGTGTAGCTTCCGATCTCGATGACCTCCATGCGGTCAAGGAGCGGACGCGGAATGGTCTGAAGCGTATTGGCAGTTGCCAAAAACAGAACCTCCGACAGATCCAGGCCAACCTCCAGATAATTATCATGGAATGTATGGTTCTGTTCCCGGTCCAGCACTTCCAGCAGTGCCGACGACAGATCACCTTTCAGCGTGTCACCGCTCACCTTGTCGATTTCATCCAAAAGCATCAGCGGATTCTTTACACCTGCACGCTTAATGCCTGCTGCAATCCGTCCCGGCATCGCACCGATGTATGTGCGTCTGTGACCGCGGATCTCTGCTTCGTCCCGGACGCCGCCAAGACTAATCCGGACATACTTGCGGTTCAGCGCCCTTGCAACTGATTGCGCGATCGATGTCTTTCCAGTTCCAGGCGGGCCGACCAGACAGAGAACCTGTCCAGACTCATTTTGCGTCATCTTCCGGACTGCAAGGAATTCCAATACCTGTTCCTTCACCTTCTCCAGACCGTAATGATCCTCATCAAGTACCTGTCTGGCATCTGCGATGGACAACGTCTCCTGTGTCCTTGCTTCCCACGGCATGGAAAGCAGCGTCTCAATGTAATTCTGACTGACGCCAAGCTCCGGACCTCCGTAATTCATCCGTCTCAGCCGCCGGATTTCCTTTTCGATTTGCGTTTTTACCTCATCGGGTACCACAAGCTCTGACAGCTGCCGTTCATACGCGTCCGCTTCTGTTTCTGCGCTGTCGCCGAGCTCATCCTGAATCACTTTCATCTGCTCCCGCAGAATATACTCTTTCTGATGCTGATCCAGATTATGCCGCACCTTTTCCTGGTATTCTTTCCGGAATGTTTCCACATCTGTCTCATGGTCAAGCCACTCGATCAGGAACTCATATCTTCTTTCATCATCCTCGCTGACTGCAAGATAACGCTGCCGCGACAGCTGATCTAACGGAAGTCCGCACGCAAGCTGCCTAGAAAACGCCTCATATTCCGTCTCGGTCTCCATCAGGACGCGGAGTTCCCTACTGATATTCTTCCTGACCTGAATATAGCGGCTGACCTCATCCCTCAGAATCCGCTGCATCGCGTCCTGCCGCGCCTGCTCTTCTTCCTTTACCTCCAACGTACGGATCTCGGCAACCAGATGAGGGACATACTCTGCCGTCTCAATCAGCTCCGCTGCTTCGATTCCCGTCACCAGGACCCGGACGATATCATTTGGAGTCTTTACAATCTGCTTCACATAGGCAAGCACACCAAACCGCTCTAACTGACTCTGATCCGGATTTTCTACCGCCGGATCCTTCTGCGCAACCAGAAAGACCTCTTCGTTATTCTTCTGTGCAGCAGTTGCCGCGGAAATTGACATACTGCGGTTCATATCCAGATAAACGCTCATCTGCGGCAGCACGGTTACTCCTCGCAGCGCGATTGTGATTACTCTCTTCTGTATCTGTGCCAAAATAAATTACCTCTATGCAAAGAAGAGGCGGCTCACGCCGTCTCTCCATCTTTGTTCAACAATTTACGGGTACGGTCCTCATGCCTGACCACTTCGATATCCCGGTGCGTCAGTTCCGGCTGAGCCAGTCCCTTTACTACATCTTCTGTAATCGTACAGGTTCCAATTGTGGAATCTGACGGGATTTCATACATCGTATCCATCATCACAGACTCCAGAATCGACCGAAGGCCTCTCGCTCCTGTCCTTCGCTCCTGCGCTTTTTTCGCAATTGCGCGAACTGCTTCCGGCGTAAATGTCAGCTGTACACCGTCCAACTCAAATAGGCGCTGATACTGCTTGGTAATCGCGTTCTTCGGCTCAGTCAGGATACGGACAAGAGAATCCTCATCCAGCTGATCCAGACTCACCATAATCGGAAGACGGCCGATAAACTCCGGAATCAGTCCGAACTTTACCAGATCCTCTGGCAGTACCTGCTTGAACAGCTCGCTCAGATCATGTTCTTCCTTGTCGGCCAGCATCGCCTCAAATCCCATGGAACCGGAGCCGAGACGCTGCTCGACAATCCGCTCCAGGCCGTCAAACGCGCCGCCGCAGATAAACAGAATATTAGTCGTATCGATCTGAAGCAGTTCCTGATGCGGATGCTTTCTTCCGCCCTGCGGCGGAACGCTCGCTACCGTTCCTTCAAGGATCTTCAGCAATGCCTGCTGTACGCCCTCTCCGGATACATCACGCGTAATGGAAACATTTTCCGATTTCTTAGTGATCTTATCGATCTCATCAATATAGATGATTCCGTACTCCGCGCGCTCAATATCATAATCCGCTGCCTGAATCAGCTTCAGAAGAATATTCTCAACATCCTCGCCGACATAACCGGCCTCTGTCAGAGATGTCGCGTCCGCGATTGCAAACGGAACATTGAGCAGCTTTGCAAGCGACTGTGCAATGTACGTCTTTCCGCTTCCGGTCGGACCAAGAAGAAGAATGTTGCTCTTCTGGATCTCAACATCATTTTGTACTGTGCTTGTAATCCGCTTATAATGATTGTAAACGGCTACTGCCAACGCCTTTTTCGCATCATACTGACCAATGACATACTGGTTCAGATGATCCATGATCTCAACCGGCTTCAGCAGATTGATGCCCGCGAGCGGACGGCTGCTTCCCTGCTTGTCCATCTCCTCTTCAAGAATCTCCTTGCAGAGCTCTACGCACTCGTCACAGATGAACGTATTCTTATTTCCGGCAATCAGCTTATGTACCTGATTCTGGCTCTTTCCGCAGAAAGAGCAGCGATACCCTTCATTTTTTCCTGCCATGAGACAATCCCCTCTTTACCGGTTCGTAATAACCTTATCGATCAGGCCGTATGCCTTCGCTTCTTCCGCTGACATATAGTTATCACGCTCGGTATCCGCTTCAATCACGCTCAGCGGCTGTCCGGTATGCTGTGCCAGCAGCGTGTTCATCTTGCTCTTAATCTTTACAATGTGATCGGCAACAATCTTGATGTCCGTTGCCTGTCCCTGCGCGCCGCCTAACGGCTGATGAATCATAATCTCCGCATTGGGCAGAGCCATCCGCTTTCCCTTTGCTCCTCCGGAAAGCAGAAATGCTCCCATAGACGCAGCCATACCGATGCAGATCGTGGAAACATCACACTTGATATAATTCATCGTATCATAAATCGCCATGCCGGCACTGATCGAGCCGCCCGGGCTGTTGATGTAAAGACTGATATCCTTGGACGGATCTTCCGACTCAAGAAACAGAAGCTGCGCAACAATCACACTCGCTGATACGTCGTTTACTTCCTCTCCGAGAAAAATAATACGATCCTTTAACAAACGGGAATAAATATCGTAAGAACGCTCTCCTCTATTTGTCTGTTCAATGACATAAGGTACTAATGACATGACATATCCTCCTTTTCAAGACACCGCGGCAGCCGCCCAGCCCTTTGCAGACCGGCCGCCGCCGCGGCATTGTTCACTTCCGAAGGCTATGTTGAACGAATAAATGACCGGTGATTTCCGGTCCGGCAAACTGCCGGCGGCCAGTCTTTATTCTGCTGCTGACTCAGTGATCAGCTCAACTGCCTTCTGAACTGCCAGATCCTTGCGGATGCTGTCCAGTCCATCCTCGCCAATATATTCCTTAACCTTAGCAGCCTCCATCTTGTAGGTATCTGCCATCTTCTGAACTTCCGCGTCAACTTCTTCGTCGCTGACAGCGATCTTCTCAGCGTCTGCAACAGCCTCAAGAACCAGTCTGCTCTGGATTCTCTTCAGAGCCTGCGGCTTCATCTGCTCAACCAGCTTGTCTCTGTCCATGCCGGTGTACTGCATATACTGCTCCAGAGTCATGCCCTGCATTTGCAGTCTCTGTGCGAAATCATTTACCATGTTGCGTGCCTGGGTAACTACCATAGCGTCTGCGATCTCCATGGTTGCGTTCTCGATTACCTGATTTACCAGGTCATTCTCCTTCGCGGTCTTTGCTTCCTTTTCCTTGCGCTCAAGAGCCTTTGCCTTCAGATCAGCCTTATACTCGTCAAGAGTCTCAAAATCAGATACTTCGCTTGCGAACTCGTCATCCAGCTCCGGAAGAACCTTGGTCTTGATTGCCTTAACAGTTACCTTGAATACTGCCGGCTTTCCTGCCAGCTCAGCTGCATGGTACTGCTCCGGGAAGGTCACGTTTACTTCGGTCTCCTCGCCGGTCTTCTTTCCAACCAGCTGATCCTCAAAGGTATCAATGAAGCTGTGGGAACCAAGAGTCAGGTCATAATCGTCAGCCTTGCCGCCATCAAACGGAACGCCGTCTACAGAACCCTCGTAATCGATGGTAACGATATCGCCCATCTCTGCTGCACGATCCTCTACGGTCTCAGTGCTTGCCTGCTGCTCCTGAACCTTCTTCAGCTCAGTCTCAACTTCCTCGTCAGTTACCTCTACCGGTCTGTTCTCATACTTCAGACCCTTGTACTCGCCCAGGGTAACAACTGGCTTTACAGCTACTTCCGCAGTAAAGATAAAGGACTTTCCCTTCTCAATCTGGGTAACGTCGATCTGCGGCTGGGAAACGATCTCTAACTCGCTCTCCTTCGCAGCTGCCTCGTAAGCGTCCGGAATGATGATATTTGCAGCATCCTCATAGAATACGCCCGGTCCGTAGATCTTCTCTACCATAGCGCGCGGAGCCTTGCCTTTGCGGAAACCCTGCAGCTGGATTTTGTTCTTACTCTTTATATATGCCTTCTGCATGGCAGCCTCAAACTCCTCAGCGCTGACTTCGATTGTCAGTTTCGCCATGCTCTTTTCAAGCTTTTCTACCTGTACACTCATTGTTGGTTCCTCCTAAACTTACTTTCGTTCTCCGGGCCGCCGCTTCCTTCCTCTGTGGGGCGTGCCGCCTTCCGGACTGCTTTTCGGACACGCTCGCATACCGGGGTTCCATCGTTATTGCATATTTTAAAAGACAATATGCCTGCAATATACGATTATATCACAGGCATCAAATAATTGCTAGTATTTTTTCAATTTTTCTTATTTTTCAACCGTATTCTGCTCCGGGAGCATGATCCCTGCCGCAAGCCCCCTCTCGACCTCTTTTCCGACCAGAAGTCCAACTAACTCCAGGCCAAGCAGCACCGCAGTTCCCATGCCTCTGCTGGTTGTAATCATCCCGTCTGTCACAACCGGTTCCGTGCCGCACTGCGCTCCTTCAAGCTGGTTCTCAAAGCCAGGATAGCAGACTGCTTTTTTCCCACGCAGAAGCCCGATTGAGCCAAGCACACTCGGAGCCGCGCAGATCGCCGCGATCCGTCCTCCTGCCGCCGCATGAGAAAGAAGCATCTGTTTTAACGGTTCACATGCCTTCAGGTTCTGGGTTCCCTTTCCGCCGCCCGGAAGAAACAGTGTATCCTCCGCCGTCGGATGCACATCCTCCAACATCATATCATTGCCGATCACAATCCCGTGTGAACCGTGCGTATACGCTCTGCTGTGCACGGAAATCATCCGTGTCTCCACTCCTGCCCGGCGAAGCAGATCTACCACTGCCAGCGCTTCTACCTCCTCGCATCCGTCCGCCATAAATGCATAAACCATTGTAATTCCCCGCTTTCTTTTTTGGACGTGCAGCCAGGCACTTTGCCGTGGACTATAACGTCTTGCCCTGTCTCCGGCTGCCGCCGTCATATCCCTTTCAGTATAGAAAATCTTGCTTCATCTGTCAATCCGGTATATACTAAAAATGCAGCTCGTTACTGTTCACGCTACGCTCAAACAGTAACGGATTTTGCCGATGCTTCGCAT
>CAJMMH010000048.1 GCA_905214365.1 uncultured bacterium | reverse complement strand
GTGAAATTCCCGATACTTCATATCCTGCATGGCAAACAGCTGCTCCTGCAGCCTCGCTTCTTCGCCCCACTCCATCATACTTTATATCCCTGCCTTTGCTGCTGATTTTTTGCTTACAATCAATTAGTACTTTGCAGGCTGAAAATTTACCCTGCGTTATTTGTCTGAAAGTCAATGAGACAGTACAGTGGCAGCACCAATCAGCCGGTATACTTGCTCCGCCGTATCCGCAAGATTCTTCGCAGCCCGCTCCGGATTCATTGCTTCTTCTAATGTCGTCACGCCTCGTACAATCGGAAAATACGCGTCAATTCCATGCGCGCTGCACCGATCCGCGCCCTCTCCGACTGCTCCGCAGAATGCGATCACCGGTTTGCCGTACTTCTTGGCAAGTCCAGCCACACCCGCCGGAGCCTTCCCCATCACAGTCTGCGCGTCTAGCTTTCCTTCCCCGGTTATCACCAGATCCGCATCCCGGATCTCATCTTCCAGGCCGGTTTCCTCTATCACAATCTGAATCCCTGGTTCCAGTGAAGCATTCAGAAAGGTGCGAAACGCAAATCCCAGTCCTCCCGCCGCTCCGCTCCCCGGCTGATTCCCATCTGCATCCGAGCAAACCGTTTTCGCAAGCTGCGCGTACCGCGCCATCCACTGATCCATATGCCGGATCATTTCAGGATCCGCGCCCTTTTGAGGGCCAAATACCGCGCTGCATCCCTGATCCCCGCAAAGCGGGTTTGCAACATCGCAGGCAACCCGGAATCGGCATTCCAAAAGCTCCGGCATCACAGTATCATCGGTAATGCGCTCCAACTTTTCCAATCCGCGCGCTCCCGCCGGGACCGGCTTTCCATCCTTATCCAGAAAGCCGAAACCAAGCGCCTGAAGCATCCCGATCCCTCCGTCATTGGTCGCGCTTCCGCCGATTCCAATTAGAAAATTCCGGCAGCCCTTTTGGATTGCGTCCCGGATCATCTCGCCAACGCCGTACGTTGTCGTCTCCATCGGATTTCTCTTTTCCGGCGGTACAAGCGTGATTCCTGCTGCAGACGCCATTTCAATGATTGCGGTTCTGGCCTTTCCGTCTTTTTCGAGTACTCCATACCCGCATGTCACAGTCTTACCCAATGGGCCTGACACTGTTACCTGCTGTCTGTTTCCGCCCATCCCGGCAATAAGACTCTCAACCGTTCCTTCCCCGCCGTCCGCCAACGGCCTTACGGTTACCTGCACGGCCGGATCTGCCCGGCGGATTCCCCGTCTGACCGCTTCGCCCGCCTGCATTGATGTGAGACTTCCTTTAAATGAATCAATCGCCACTGTTATTTTCACAAATTATCCCCTCCACTCTGATACATACACTCTAATATATATACTCTGCATCACGAATCTCTTATGTCTCTGCTGTCTCAACAATCATCCGCTTCATTTCCGCTTCGCTCCGCATCACATTCTGCATCTGTTTTCCCTCCGTCCGCGTTTATGCATGCTCGAAATCTCTATCTGTTCTTGCTGATTCAGGCATAAGAAGATTTCGGAAGCGTACATTCGCTTTTCTCAAGAATATCACAGCCGCGCCCAAATTGCAATCATATGTTCGATACCTTTTTGTAAATTCTTTCGACATTTATTGACAATCGTTTTTTCTGACAGTATATTGATTTCAGTGAAACGCTTACTAACTGCCGGATACGCCATTCTGCACCGCAGCCTCTATATAGTAATATCAATTGTGGCTATTCGTTTTATAGGCCGCATTTATTTACAAACGGCCTTTTCGCAGACGATTTCCGACAAATTTTTCTCTCAGGAGGTATTATCATGCTTGCAGAATATTACGCGGGAAACCGTGCCCGTCTTTATTCCCGGCTTCAGACCGGAGAGCTTCTTGCCATTTTTTCCGGTGAAGACACCTGGAAAACCGGCGATGAACCATATGCCTTTTTCGCTGACCGCAATTTCGTTTATCTGACCGGATTAAAAAACAGCCGCTCCGCAATCCTGCTGGCGGCAAAGGATGCCGACGGCAGTGTACAGGAACGGCTGTATCTGCTTCCGCCGGACGCTTATGCAGAGCGATGGACCGGTGCCCGCGTAAAGCCGCAGGAAGCGGAGCAGATTGGAGGGATTCATGACGTCCGTTTTCTTGCTTCGTTTGAACGGGATTTCAAGGCTCTGGCAACCAGCGGAAACTATCAGAAGCTGTATCTTGATCTTTATCGTTTCACACCGGAATCGCCGGACCGCCCGGCACATCGCCTGCTGCAGCGTGTCCAGCGTGACTTTGCATACCTTCAGATCGGAAACGCGGATGACCTGTTAAGCGAGCTGCGTCTGATCAAGCAGCCCTGCGAAATTGAAGCGCTGCGGAAAGCGGAAGAAATCACAAAAGCCGGAATCCTTGCCATGATGCGCAACTCTCATCCCGGCAAATATGAATACCAGTACAAGGCCGATTTTGATTACGCGCTTGGCCAGTTCAGCCCGGACGGTCCCGGCTTCCCGTCGATTATTTCTGCCGGAAAAAATAACTTCTGTATTCATTATTACAGCTATACCGGTCAGGCACAGGACGGCGATATGATCCTCAACGACGTCGGTGCGCAGTATGACTGCATGATTACTGATGTTTCCCGCGGCTGGCCGTGCAACGGATGTTTTTCCGAGCGCCAGCGGATTCTTTACGAATGCGTGCTTGCTACCTCTGATTACATGTTCTCCATCATCCGCCCCGGCATGCCGATGGAAGCGGTTGACGCAACGATCCGCAAATATAACGCTGAACGTCTGGTAGAAGCCGGTGTGCTGAAATCTGTCGATGAAATCGGCACATACATGTGGCACGGCGGCGCGCATCATATCGGCTACGATGTCCATGATCGGGTAAAGAGACCGGAAATCATCGCTCCAGGCATGGTATTCTGCGTTGATATCGGCGTTTACCATGAAGAATGGGGCATCGGCTTCCGCCTGGAGGACAACTGCCTGGTAACGGAAAATGGCTGTGAAAACCTGTCCGCCGGAATCCCGCGTACCATTGCCGATATAGAAGCAGTCATGCGCGGAGAGTAACCGCGATGGAACAGATTCTTTTATGGATCCTTGCCGCCGGAGCGCTGCTCGGCGGTCTGGATCTGCTTTTCGGGAACCGCTTCGGCCTTGGCGAACAATTTGAAAAAGGCTTTCAGCTCCTTGGACCGACCGCGCTGTCCATGGCCGGTATTCTTTGTCTCGCACCCCTGCTGTCTCACGCGTTGTCAGCAACAGTCGCTCCCATCTGGCGTGCAGTTGGACTTGACCCGGCAATGCTCGGAGGCATCCTTGCAATCGACATGGGCGGATTCCAGATGGCTTCTGACCTTGCAGCAGATCCTGCTGTCGGACGTTTCGCTGGAATTGTCGTTTCCGCCACGCTCGGCTGCTCGGTTTCCTTCACCATTCCGCTCGGTCTTGGCATGATCCGCTCAGAAGATTCTGACGATTTTTTTCGCGGGCTTCTGATTGGACTTGGCGTCCTTCCGGCCGCCCTCTTTCCCGGCGCGCTGCTTTCCGGCGTGCCTGTCCTGACCGCTTTCATCCAGCTGCTTCCTGTAACCGCGCTGTCTGTCTTCCTGATGTGGGGACTCCGTGTTTTCCCGAAACAGACATTAAAGGGATTTTCTGTTTTTGCAAAAGGGATCCGATTTCTTTCGATCCTTGGCCTGACGATCGGCGCGGTGCAGTATATTTCCGGAACTGTCCTGATTCCGGAGCTTGCTCCGTTAGAAGACGCGATGAAAATCGTATCCGGCATCGGTATTGTCTTACTTGGAAGCCTTCCTGCCGCAGAGCTTTTACAGCGCGCGCTCAATAAACCGCTGTATATGCTTGGAAGCCGGCTCGGTCTCAATGACAGCAGCCTTGCCGGGCTGATGATCGGCTTCGTCAGCGTAACACCCGCCCTGACCATGCTGAAGGATATGGACTCCCGCGGCAAAACCATGAATACCGCGTTCCTTGTCTGCGCCGCGTCCGCGTTGGCATCCCATCTTGGTTTCACGCTCAGCGCAGAGCGCTCCATGCTCATGCCGCTGCTGTTCACCAAGCTTGTCGGCGGTCTGCTTGCGGCAGTTCTCGCGCTCATCCTGACCAGGAAAAAACAAACAACGCAAAAATAAACCAGGTTACTCACACAATTGAGAAGCCGGATCCGACACATTTCCTGTCTAATCCGGCTTCTGTTTTTATCTATTTCCATTTTTATCTGATCCTGTTTTCTCTCTAGACGGACTGCGGACCCTTTTTGCGGACGCTTATGGATTTCCGCACAAATGCCGTTCAACCACAGCAGATCTGCGGTGCAAATCTCCCGCTGGCTGCACCTCCATCCTTTCTGTGCCATCTATCAGAACAGCTTTTTCCCGGCTTCCTCTTTCCCGGCGAACGATCCCGGAATTACGGTAATTCCCCGATGTTCTCCAAAGTAAATATCCATAGCCATCCCCTTTCCGGCAAACGCGGACTCTCCGTCCGCTTTGCCGCTTCTTATTTTTTTCAGAAGTTTCCTGTCACCCAGACCGTTTCTCCTGCTTCATGCGTAAATGTTCTTCCGTCCACAATCCGCAGTTTTCCTTTTTTATCTGCTTTTATTTCTGCCCGATAACTGCTTTCATCCCAGGAAATTGCGACCGTATAACCGCCCCGTGCCCGCAGTCCAGACACGCTTCCCCGTTTCCATGCCGCAGGCTTCGCCGGCAGAATCCGCAGACAGCCTTCCTGACTCTGCAGAAGCATTTCCGCGATTCCGGCAATACTGCCGAAATTTCCGTCAATCTGGAACGGCGGATGATTATCAAACAGGTTGGAAATTGTCGATTTTTCTAGGAGCTGGCAGACATTCTTCCATGCCTGTTCTCCATCGAACAGCCGTGTCCACATACAGATAATCCATGCGCGGCTCCAGCCGGTATGACCCCCGCCATTCTGCAGGCGCCGTTCCAGCGTATGCCTTGCCGCATCCATCCATTCCGGCTTTTCCGGTGTAATCAGTGTTCCGGGATACAGCGCAAACAGATGCGAAATGTGCCGATGTCCCGGCTCCGCCTCTTCATACTCACGCAGCCATTCCTTTACGCGCCCGTTTTCAATCTGAACTGGCCGCAGGCGGGCTCTCATCGCTGCGTACCGGCTGATATCCTTTCCAAGCGCAGCGCCGCATTCCTCCGCCGCGAGAAGCAGCTCTGTCAGAATCTGACTGTCCATCGCCGCGCAGTCTGTCAGCGTTCCCTGCTCCCCAGACGGCGTAATATATACATTTTCCGGCGATACCGATGGACTGACTGTCAAAAAGCCATCTGACTTTTCCACTAACGTCTCTTCAAAGAAATGAACCGCTTCTTCTATCAGACGATAATGTTTTTTTAAAAATTCCAGATCTCCGGTAAAACGGTAGTGCTCCGCGATATGCAGACACAGCCATGCTGCACCCATCTGCCAGCAAGTAGACGGCGGATAGCTGTCCTGCGGCGCGCAGTCTCCCCACAAATCCGTATTGTGATGCGCGACAAACCCGTGCGCTCCATACATCTCCTCCGCTACCTTCTGCCCGCGCGGCAGCATCCGGAACATGTGGTCAAACAGCGGCTGATGCAGCTCGGACAGGTTGCAGACCTCAACTGGCCAGTAATTCATTTCCGTGTTGATATTAATCGTATATTTGCTGTCCCACGGCGGCTGAAATTCTTCGTTCCACACGCCCTGCAGATTTGCAGGAAGAGACCCCTCCCTGGAACACGAAACCAACAGATACCGGCCATACGAAAAATACGTATTAATCAGCCCCAGATCCGCTTCCGGATTTTCTGCAAACTCACGCAGTCTCTCATCCGTCGGCATCGCTTCCTTTTCCGGTCTTTCCTCCAGGTTCAGACCGCACCGCTTCATCCGTGCGCTTACATCCTTCACATGCGCTTCTCTGATTTTCTCATATCCGTCCGCTTCCGCCTGATCCAGCCACTCCAGAACCTGCGATTCCGGATCTTCATAACGGTACGACGTTGCCGCTGCCGCGTAAAGCGTACAGGTTTCCGGAATCAGCAGCGTATTTCCCAGCACCTGTACGCCGTCTCCTACCGCTCTGCACATCACAGCGTAATGAACACCCTGATCTCCGGTTGTTCCCGATAGAAGAACAGTTTTTTCATCGACTTTTTTCAATGTATTCAGGTAACAGCTCCTTCTTAAAAGCACCCTTGCCCGATATCCCCGATATTGAACCGCCAATACGTGATGCAGTCCAGACAGCAGAGTGTCCCGGCAGATCTCTCTTTCTCCGCAACGATAAGAAACACGGTGCAGACCGTTTTCCAGTGTCAGTTCCCTGCAGTAATCCTGAACCGGAACTTCCATTGCTCCCATATCTCTGTTTCCAAGCCATCGCATTCCGTGAAGTCTGGCTCTCGATCCATCCATCAGCTGCTGAATAATCAGATCACACAACGGCTCATAATGACGTTCTCCATCCGGCGTTCCCGGTATTGCTAATTCTGCCAATTCCTGTGCTTCACTGATCTTATCCTCTGCCAGGAGTCTGCGGATTTCCGGCAGCATCCGTTTTGCATCCGGATTTACCCGATCACGGAATCCGCCGTACCAGACAGAATCCTCATTCAGTCCAATCCTCTCGACTGCAGTTCCTCCGAAAATCATCGCTCCCATAAAGCCATTTCCAAGGGGCAGCGATTCATTCCAGCAGGAAGCTGCTTTTTTATACCATAAACGATTCATTCCGTCTCTTCTCTCCATTCCGAAAAATATTGATTCCGCTGTTCCAGCCTTCTGCCTGCTCCGCCGACTCTGCACAAAGAGGTGCCGCAGATTGCCCTGGAAGATGCTCCTATCTCAATCTCATAGTCTCCGCCTCTGACCCACAGCTCTCCGCTCTGCTCATATGCTGCCAGCAGGTCAAGCGGAATTTTATGGATGATCCGGCGTGTTTCGCCCGGCTCCAGCGCGCAGCGCGCAAATCCAAACAGCTTCTTTTTCTCTTCCCCGGCCTTTCTCAGATAAATCTGCGGAATTTCCGTCCCCCGGCACGTTCCGATATTTTTCACAGTATAACTTACTTCAAAAAACAGATCTTCGCAGGAAATTTCTTCCGGAACCGCAATTTCTCCATACGCAAACTGCGTATAAGACAAACCATATCCAAACGGAAACATCGGCGTTTTTCCTTTGTTCTTTCCATTTTCCGCTTGCCCGGCGCTCACTTCCTGCAGTTTCGCATCTGTCGGAAGGGAAACAGTCAGCTTTGCGCACGGATTGCAATCGCCGCACAGAATATCGGCAGCGGCATTGCCGCCCTCTTCTCCCGGATACCATGCATACAGAACTGCCGCGCAATTCTTCGCAATCGTTTCAATTGCCAGCGGACGGCCGCCGAAAAGAATCAGAACAACCGGCTTCCCGGTCCCACACAGCTCCTGTACAAAGCGCTCCTGATCTCCCGGCAGCCCGACTGTCTCCCGATTGCAGCACTCTCCGCACAGATAACGGTTTTCTCCCATTGCCGCCAGGATCACATCGCTTTCCTTTGCCAGCTCAATTGCACGTTCCCAGTTGGTTTCCGGAACCGGCTCTTTCGGCATCTTTCCGGCTTTTAATCCACGCTCATCTCCAACTTCTCCTAGTCTGTCCGGCGATGTTTCCGTATTCCATCCGCAGCCCCGTTCATACCGGATCTGCCAACCGTCCCGACAGTGGTTTTTCATTCCGTCCAGCAGTGTTACAAGTTTCGGGTGTTCCCGGTCTGCCGGATCCCCGTAAAAGAACTCGTGAAGTCCTGCCCAGGTATAATCTCCCATCAGAGAATAATACGAATCCGCATTCGGACCAACAACAGCGATTTTTTTCATTCCATCACCAAGCGGCAGAATTCCGTTATTTTTCAGAAGTACAATCGATTCACGCGCGCTTTTCCTTGCCTGTTTCCGGTATTCCGGGCCGTCCAGATCGATTTTTTTCACCGTTTCTTCCGGATCTGTTTCCCGATATTCCAGCTGTCCCACACTCTGCTTCAGACGCAAAACCCGTGTTACTGCCTCATCAAGCTTTGCTTCTGAAATCCGTCCGTTCCTCACATGCTCCGGCAGCGACGCATAGCATTCCCCGTTCGGAAAATCCACATCAACCCCCACATTCAGACACGTTATCGCCGCTTCCGCCGTTGACTCCGCCTGCTGATAACTCTTCCAGACATTTCTCACTGCGCCGTAATCCGACACAATCAACCCATCAAAGCCAAGCGTTTTTCTCAGAATTTCATGAAGCAGCTCTTCGGATGCCGAACACGGAATCCCATGAAACAGATGATATCCCGGCATCACCGCATCCACGCACTGTTCATGGATTGCCGCTTCGTACGGAAACAGTGTTTCATTGCGAAAAAAAACCGGATCCTGGTTTTCAACCCCGTATCCGGCAAAATGTTTGGCAGTACATGCAACGCCTTTGCTCCGGATTCCCTTCATAAATGCAATTGCATATTCCGCAGCCAGCGCCGGGCTTTCTCCAAAACCTTCTTCAATTCTTCCCCATCTGGCATCTGTAATTACGTCCACCATCGGACTCAGCACATAATAGCTGCCCAGCTTTTTCAGATTCTCCGCAGTCATCGCCGCATTCTGATATAACAGCTCCGGATTCCAGGAACAGCTGATTCCGATTACCTGCGGAAACATTGCTGCTCCTCTGGCAGCCACGCCGGATATCGCTTCTTCGTGAAATAAAACCGGAACCTTTCCTTTCGTTACTCTGCGATTATACTCCTGTACCGTCTGTACCGCTTCCACAAGTTCTTCCGGAAGCAGCATATTGCAGGAACCGAATTGGCAGACATGACCGATTCCGTACGGAATCAGCTCTCTGCACTTTTCCTCCGACACCTTTCCATCTTCAAGCAGCCGGTTTAAAAAAATCCCCTGCAGCTGAGCAACTTTTTCCTCCAGAGGCAGCTGCTTTACAATTTCATCTTCCTGATTTTTCATTGTTCACCTCATTCATTTACGGGCAGAACCCTGCAGCCGGTTCTGCCCGCTTTTTATGGCATGTTCACGTTTGTTCCCGTGAGCTGCATGCCGATATGCTATTTGTTTTTATTTTGCCAGATAGTTGTCGTAGATTCCCTGATAGATCTCAATTGCCTGCTGGATTCCAAGCTTATCAAGTGTCTGATACAGATCGTCAATCGCACTCTCATCCTTATTTCCAATAATTACAGACAGGAAGGTTTCCGCAATTGCCGTATTCACATCGTTCATAATTCTTGTGTAAGTTTCCGCGTCGCTTCCGGTCAGCGTAATCTTCGGAATCAGAAGATCCAGATCCGCAGACATATTCAGTTCCAGCGCCTTCTTCGCCGCATCACCGGTACAGTCTACTGTCATCCATGCTTCCGAATCCGCAATCTTCGGGAACTGTCCGCGGGTTGCAATACAGTAACGCAGTACGCTGTCCGAGTTCAGAGAACCATCATTGTTCATCAGATCCTCTTTCCACACCTTGTTTCCGTTCGCATCTACCTCATAGCTGACTCCCTCTACACCCCAGTTAATCAGATCGCTTCCTTCCTGAGAATACATGTAGTTGAACAGATCCAGAATCTTATCCGCAACACCATCATCAACTGCCTGCTGCGTGAGTACCGATGCCTCGGAAGTTGCTACCCAGTTCAGAAGGCCATTGGCTGCGGTATAATGCTTTTCTTTTCCATCTGTTTCATACTGATACTCAAAACGCGCTAACGGAACCAGCTCCAGCTCGTCCGAATCCGCATAATCCTTAATCGCATCCTTCAGGAGTACCTCATAACCCGGATAACGATTGGTATTGCAATAGAAGAAGCCAAGCTGATCGCTCGTTACCTTCGAGTTGATTTCGGTCTGCGTATTGATCGTAAACTCCGGATCAATCAGTCCCTCTTCATACCACTGTTTCATTGTCAGAACAAAGTCACGGAAGTTTTCTCCATCATTTACTTCGGTCCAGTAATTTACCTTTCCGGTATTTGGATCAATTTCCATGGTATTATACAGCAGTCCCCATGCTGGTGCCAGCTCCTTCATCAGGTTCAGCGTTACGCGGTCAGACATCGGCAATTCATCACCTGCATCGCCGTTTCCATTTGCGTCCTGTTCTTTAAATGCCACCAGAACATCATGGAGCTCATCAATGGTCGTCGGAACCTCTTTTCCAACACGCTTCAGCCAATCTCCCCGGATTGCCATTCCAGCCCATGCTGCACTTCTCATATCCCTCTGCACATAACAGAACGAAGCAAAATTGCCGTCATCCAGTTCCAGCGCCCGGCGAATATAATCGTTATCCTTCATAAACTGCGTATAATTCGGAACCTTTTCCGCCAGATCTTCTGTCATCTCCACAACCACGCCGTCATCAATCGCCGCCTGGATTCCTCCGGAATATTTCGACCAGTCCCAGGAAATGATATCCGGCCACTTGTCTCCGCTCAGCGTCAGATTCACGATATTATCATAGTTATCGCTTGAATTTACGGAAATAAATTCAAACTTTACGTTCATGCGCTTTTCCAGTTCCTTTACCCAAAGCGCGTCATACCAGTGATCCAATCCTGTAACATCATAAGACTCATGCAGCCATGTAATAACGGTCGGCTCTTCCTCTGCTGCTCCCACAGTACTTACAGTACCCATAAGCATACACCCGGCAAGCATCATTGACACAAACTTCTTCATAACAAAATCCTCCTTTTTGATTGTAATGATTTATATACCTGTCTTTTTTTATTGATCCATCCGCACAGCGCGGTGAATTATCCTTTTACTGCTCCAACCATAACTCCGTTGGCAAAATACTTCTGAATGAATGGATATACTACAAGAACCGGCACCGTTGAAATCACAATGACACAGTATTTCAGCAGTGAATTATTCAGCTCTGTCTGAAGATCCTGTCCTCCAGTTACTTCAATGTTTTCTCCCTGAATTAGAATGGATCGAAGTACCAGCTGCAGCGGCCGCAGATCCTCATTGCGAATATACAGCAGCGCGCTTGTCCACTCATTCCAGTGTCCGACTGCGTAAAACAAGGTAACTGCAGCAATCGACGGTTTTATTAACGGCACCATAATCTGAAACAGAATCCGCAGCTTTCCGGCTCCATCCAGCGCCGCAGACTCTTCAAGCTCCTCCGGAATACTGTAAAACGCAGTTCGCAGAATGATAACATTGTAGGTACTGATCAGTCCCGGAAAAACCAGAGCCCAGATATTATCGTACAGCCCGACTGCCTTGACAACCAGATAGGTCGGAATCATTCCGCCGGAAAAATACATGGTAAATACCGCAATCAGCGTGATCAGCTTATGCCACATCAGATTCTTTCTTGACAATACAAACGCAAACAGAACCGAAAACAGCATATTAAACGACGTTCCGACAACCACTTCAAACAGAGTAACCAGATAAGCTTTCCAGATTGCCTTGTAATTCAGAACAATTCCATACCCTCTTGTGGTAAATCCAAGCGGCGATAACAGCGCACCCCGATGCTGCATCAGCTTCATTGGATCGGAAAAGGAACAGCACATAACATACCAAAGCGGATATAACATAACCAGACAGAGCAGCACCATCAGAACTCCATTGCATCCATCAAAAATTTTGCTGCCGACGGAAGCTCTGCCATAATACCAGACCTTTTGTTTTTTTCTTAATATCTGCATACCTGCCTCCCCTTACCAAAGTGAAATATCGCTTACTCTGCGGCTGATATTATTAAACACAATCAGAATAACCACGTTCACCACATTATTAAATAAATCGACTGCCGCGCTGTAACTGTAATTGCCGCCAAGCATACCATAGCGATACACAAAGCTGCTCATAACGTCTGCTGTTTCCAATACTGAATCGTTGTACAGCAGGATAATCTTCTCATAGCCGACGCTCATCAAACGTCCGATTCTCATCAGCATCAGCAGAACAATTGTCGGCAGAATTGCCGGTATTGTTACATGAATCACCCGCTTAAACCGGTTGCATCCATCAATTGCCGCTGCATCCATCAGTTCAACTGATACGGAAGACAGCGCCGATAAATATACAATGGAATTATATCCAAGCTCCTGCCACAAATCAGAAAATACATAAATCCACGGGAAATATGACGGTTTGTTTGCATACATGACCGATTCCAAACCAAACAGGCTGCGAATCTGATTAAACAATCCATTAAATGAAATCAGATTCAGGACAATGGAACATGCGACAACAAGAGAAACAAAATGCGGCATATAGGAAATTGTCTGAACTGTCCGTTTAAACAGCGGCCGCCGAAGTTCATTAACCAACAATGCAAAAACAATCGGTGTCAGACCTCCGATTACCAGATTCAGTAAATTAATCGTCAGTGTATTGCGAACCAATCTTCCGAAGTAGTAGCTGGAAAAAAACTCTTTAAACCATTTGAAGCCGACCCATTCGCTGCGCCACAAGCCTCTTGCCGCCCGATAATTCTTAAATGCAATTACAATTCCGCCCATCGGTGCATACCGGAAGATAAAGTAATACGACAGACAAACCAGCGCAATCACATAAATCGCTTTATTTTTCTTCCAGTCTTTCTGTACTCTGCGCCCAAATCCCTCTTTCTTTCCCTGTTTTTTGATTAGAGATTTCATACGATCCCTCCTTCTAAAAGTGAAACGTTTAGTTTTATTTATCCATTTTTCTTTGCATCATTTCGTTTTTTTTTAAAATAGCACAAACCTTATTTGCTGTCAACAGCTTTTTTGTTGATTTTTTCTCTTTGATTTTCTTTCTTCTATTAAATGTTCTAAAAAAGTTTTAAAAAAAGAAGAGTTCTAGCAATCCGTTTTATGGACTGTGCCTCTCTTCTTCGCTTTTTGTGATCTAAGTCACTTATTTTTGTTTCTTTGCCGCGCTGCCCGGTCTGACCCGGTATTCCTGATCTGC
>CAJMMH010000047.1 GCA_905214365.1 uncultured bacterium | reverse complement strand
ATATTGACTCTGCGAACCGACTGCTGCCGGACTATATCGGGTTCGTCTTTGCGCCGCGCAGCCGCCGCTTTGTCCTGCCGCAGACAGCCGCTTCTCTTTGCCAGAAACTGAACCGGCAGATTCGCCCGGTCGGTGTATTTGTCAATGAACCACTTTCTTCTCTGGAAGCTATCCTAAACCGCGTTCCTCTGGATCTGATCCAGCTTCACGGCAGCGAAGACAGCACCTATCTTTCCAGGGTCCGGCAGCTGACCGACCGTCCTCTGATCCAGGCATTTGCCCTTCAGACTGCCGCCGATTGTGAAAAGGCAATGGCAAGCTCTGCTGATTTTCTTCTGCTGGACGGTGTCTCGGCAGGCAGCGGCATCCCGTTTGACTGGAATCTCCTGACCGGAATCAGTCGTCCGTATTTTCTTGCCGGGGGACTTTCACCGGACACGCTCGAGGATGCCCTGCTGAAAAACAGTCCATTTGCGGTTGATGTCAGCTCCGGTGTAGAAACAAATGGGAAAAAAAACTACCGCAAAATGAAAGCTTTTATTGAAACTGCCCGCGGCTTTCCGGTATCGGGCGAATAATAATGGATTTTGCTGATGTTTCGTATGCAGAATCGGCAAAATTCCTGCTGTAAACTGCAATGACCCTCACTAATGAAAGGATTTTCACTATGAATACAAAAGGCCGTTTTGGTATTCACGGCGGACAGTACATCCCGGAAACGCTGATGAACGCCGTGATTGAACTAGAAGAAGCTTATAACCATTACAAAAATGATCCGGAATTTAACCGGGAACTGACCACTCTCTTCAATGAATACGCAGGCCGTCCAAGCCTCCTGTATTACGCGGAAAAAATGACTAAAGACCTTGGGGGCGCAAAGATCTATCTGAAGCGCGAGGATCTTAACCATACCGGCGCGCACAAAATCAATAACGTACTCGGTCAGGCGCTTCTTGCGAAAAAAATGGGCAAGACCCGCCTGATTGCGGAAACCGGAGCCGGACAGCATGGCGTCGCGACCGCGACCGCCGCAGCGCTGATGGGAATGGAATGCGTTGTCTTTATGGGCGAAGAGGATACCAAGCGCCAGGCGCTGAATGTTTACAAAATGCGTCTGCTCGGAGCAACTGTTGTTCCGGTTACAAGCGGAACCGCTACCCTGAAGGACGCGGTTTCCGAAGCAATGAGAGAATGGACTAGCCGGATTTCCGATACGCACTATTGTCTCGGCTCCGTCATGGGCCCACATCCGTTTCCGACCATTGTGCGCGATTTTCAGGCAGTGATCTCAAAGGAAATCCGCGAGCAGCTGTTGGAAAAAGAGGGGCGCCTTCCGGACGCCGTTCTTGCCTGCGTTGGCGGCGGCAGCAATGCCATCGGCAGCTTTTATCACTTTATTCCGGACAAGAACGTTGCTCTGATCGGCTGCGAAGCAGCCGGACGCGGCATCGACACCGCCGAAACCGCAGCAACGATCCATGTTGGACGTGAAGGTATTTTCCATGGCATGAAGTCCTATTTCTGCCAGGATCAGTACGGACAGATTGCTCCGGTTTATTCGATCTCTGCCGGTCTTGACTACCCTGGAATCGGTCCGGAGCATGCATGGCTCTACGATACCGGACGGGCGCAGTACGTTGCTGTCACGGATGATGAAGCGGTCAATGCCTTTGAGTACCTTTCCCGCACGGAAGGCATCATCCCGGCAATTGAAAGTGCTCATGCAGTCGCACACGCGCTCCGCCTGGCTCCGACCATGCGTCCGGATCAGATTCTTGTTGTTACTATTTCAGGCCGCGGCGACAAAGACTGCGCCGCAATTGCCCGCTACAGAGGGGAGGAACTTTATGAGTAATATTGCCAATGCATTCCTGAACGGAAAAGCCTTTATTCCATTTGTTACCTGCGGAGACCCAGATCTTGAAACAACCAAGGCAATCGTGAAATCCCTTGCCGAAAACGGAGCCGATCTGATTGAGCTCGGCATCCCGTTTTCGGATCCGGCTGCAGAAGGACCTGTAATTCAGGCCGCAAGCCTGCGCGCGCTTAACGCGGGAACAACCACTGATAAAATCTTTGATATGGTCCGCGAACTGCGGAGCAGCGTTTCCATTCCTATGGCATTTATGACATATGCCAATGTTGTCTTTTCCTACGGTACAGAACGCTTTGCAAAAAGCTGCGCCGATCTTGGAATTGACGGACTGATCCTTCCTGACGTCCCATTTGAGGAAAAATCAGAATTTGAATCGATTTTCTCCCGGTACGGCGTAGATCTGATTTCCCTGATTGCACCGACCTCCTGCAGCCGGATCGCAACAATTGCCAAGGATGCGAAAGGCTTTATCTACCTGGTTTCCAGTCTCGGCGTTACCGGTGTCCGCTCTCAGATCACAACTGATATCGGCAGTATTATCAAGGTAATCCGTGAAAATACCTCCATTCCGTGTGCAGTCGGCTTCGGCATCTCCACGCCGGAACAAGCTGCCGCTCTCGGACGTGACGCAGACGGTATCATCGTTGGTTCCGCCATTGTCCGTCAGATCGGCGAATATGGCAGACAGGCGGCCGGGCCGGTCGGACAGTACGCTGCGGCAATGAAGGCAGCACTCCGCACCGTGGAAGCATAAAAATCACGCATATTATTTCTCCTGACGCCAATCCTTCTAAATAAAAAGACAGGAACTCCCGGAATCATCCTCCTGCACAACTGCAGCATGATTCCCTGGGGATTCCTGTCTTTTGTGATTTTCAGAACCAACAGCTCGTTCCGCTGTCTGCATTTTGTCTATATTGCAGCCCGCTTCGCTTATGCGCTTACTCTTCCGAAATTCTGGACCAGTCGATTGCAATCGCTGTCGTATACAGATCCAGATAGCTTGTTCCAGCAGAATTGCAGATGGATACCGGCGTAATCACACACTTCATCGGACGTTCCAGCTCGCTGTCCGCCGTCAGCTTATACTGCGTAACGGTATGAAGCATGCTTTCCACTCCGTCCTCCTGCCCGATATCAATCATCGCATGACCATTGATCAGAAGGATTCCACCTTCTGGCATTTCCTGAATAAATACTTCCTTTTCTGCCCGTGACATCTGGCTCAGATCCGTTATCTCCAGTCCACTTCCTGTCAGCCATGCGGTATTTCTCGGCAGAATGATGCCGAAGCAGCCATAAACTGCGCGAAGCGTTGACGAACAATCCATATAGCCGTTGCTGTCTCCCCAGCCATAGTTGGTTCCAAGCAGCTTCTTTGCCTGCTTTACAATCGCTTCATTGCTCAACGTCAAATAACCTTCCGATACCTTAGCCGGATCAACGCCTGCTTCCCGAATTATCAGTTTTCCATTTTCATCTGACTTTGGCATCTGCACAACCAGCGAACCGTCCGCCGTATCGACAAGCGGCAGCCGGGTTCCCATACGCAATGCAATTCCGTCTACCGTTGCAACCGGCTCTGTTACAACCATAAACTTCTTCGACTGGATATACGACACCATCTCACTTCTGCTGCAGAACGCGATATTCTGCGTCTCGATCCAACCATAATAGCTGTCTGCCTGCACAAAACTCCAGATTTCATCCTCCGTCTGATGCAAGACAACAACCCCCTCACCAGTCATCAGCATGGTTTCCTGAAGATAATCCGCGTCATCCGCACCGGTTCCATCCGACAGCTTCTGCCAGGTTGGGAAAGAACGTACCGCCGTATTGGTAATCAGAACACCATAATACAGCGTTACCGGATCTTTTACCGCTTCCAGATTTCTGCGGCTCATCGTATAAGCGAAATCGCCCTCTTTTCTTGCCGCTCCATCCAGGTAGCTGCGTCCAGGAACCTGATAGGAATTAATCCGTTCCAAAACCTCCTGTGCGCTGATCTCCGTCAGATTGGCAATATCTGCGCGATGAGACTGCGGATTGTCCAGCGTTGCCGCATTCACTTCCTCAATATATTCTGTTGCACTAACCGAGCCCTTCAGTGCCGTCCCTGCCGTCGTTTCTTCCGATGCCGCGTCCATTTCTTCTGTCCCGGCTGTTTCTGTTTCCGCAGCAGTCGCTTCTGCATCCGGTGCATCGCTTTTCTTTTCTGCTTTCGGCGTGCTGCTTCTGGTCTCCTCAGATGCCTGCGTATCCTGTACGCTGCTTTCTGCTGCTCTGGATGTCTCTTCCGTTTCAGCCGCATTGGTAATATCCGGAATTTTCACAACTGCTTTGGTTGTTTCCGCTTCCTGGCCTTTTCCGTTTCTGCTCCGATAATAAAAAGCAGTCGCAATCATCAGCGCAATCGCTGCAAGAATAACAACAAGAATGCCGACAACCAGTGTCAGCTTATCCCTGCTTTTGTGTTCCTTCATATATTTTTCCTTCTTAATATTATATCTGTTTTCTTACGACGCGGTACTCATCCCGGTACTGGAAATGCGGACAGACATAATGCTCTCCGTACAAGGCCGCTCTCGCGACCTCATCTTCATCCAACGCGAAATCGCACTCATAGCTGTCGTAATCCTCATCATACGCATAGTACGCGCACTCTTCACAATTGGTTCCTGCCATTGCTCATCCCTCTCTGCGCAGCTCAGTATACGCCAGAAGGAACGGTCCGACTCCCTTGGCGTCGTCACATACTACCGGCTCCGACATGTAGTAATCGTAACTTCCATCGCGCATCTGCGGACCGCCAAGACCTGCTACCAGACAAATACCGCCGAGACTCAGGCTGCCGTCCTTTTCCGTCAGATACCGGTCGCAGATTCCCTGGAACGCTTTCAGTCCATACTCCCGGTACGATACCGGAAGGAATCCAAGACGCACGCCCTTCAGCAGCGAATACGCCATAATTGCGCTTCCGCTCGTCTCCAAATAGTTGCGCTCTCTTCCGCCCATATTGACAACCTGATACCACATGCCGCTTTCATCCTGGAATTTCAGCATAGAATCCATTAGATCGGAGAACACATGCTTCAAATTTTCATACGCTTCCGGCATCACAGACGGATCTGCCTTTTCCAGCGTATCAAGCAGCGCCATAGAATACCAGCCGAGAGCCCGCAGCCAAAAATTCTGGGAAAGTCCGGTTTCCTTATCGCACCAGAACATCTGCTTTGAAGAATCATATGCATGGTAGTACAGACCAGTCTTTGGATCTCTCATATGAGCGACTACCCGGTCAAACTGATGATAAATATCCTTATAAAGCTCTGTCTGTCCGGATCTCGTCACATACTCCATATAAAACGGCTGCCCCATATACAGGCCATCCAGCCAAACCTGGTACGGATAGATCTTTTTGTGCCAGAAGTTTCCCTCATCAGTTCTCGGCTGACCAAGCAGCTGCGAATAAACCAGATCCGCCGCCTTTTTGTACTTTTCCTTTCCGGTAATATCATACAGCAAAAACAGCGTCTTTCCTGCATTTACATTATCAATATTGTAATCCTCAACACGATACCCGGCAATGCTTCCATCTTCACTGACACGGTGATCAATATAACTTTCCGCAAAGGTCAGATACTTCTCTTCTCCGGTTGTCTTCCAGGTCTGAATCATTGCCAGAATCATACATCCATCCACATAATTCCAGCCGGACTTTTTCCCCTGACGTGCCGCTTCGATGTTCCATGCCGGTACATCCAGCGTACTGTCTTCGATCAGTCGGTTCAGATAATTTTCAATTAATTCGATTTTCATATAGTCCCCCATATTTTCTGACAGGATCCCGGAAAATCAGCCTCAAATGAGGTACATAAGGGATTCCGGGAATCTATCCTGTATTCTGTATATTTTTTGTATCTTCCACGCGATCCAGAGCGTGTCTGAAAAATCATTCCTACACTCTGTACGCCCCCACTTTACGGTATCTTTTTCCGTTACTCTACCGTGACTGACTTTGCCAGATTCCTTGGCTTATCTACATCAAGTCCCTTTGCGAGCGATACATAATACGCAAACAGCTGAAGCGGAATCACTGCCAATGACGGCGTAAACCAAGGTGATGTCCGCGGTACATACATCACAGTATTGGCTGTATCCTCCATCGCATAGTTTCCAAGCATTGTCACTGCCATCAGATAACCGCCTCTGGACTTTACCTCAGTCATATTGCTTACCATTTTATCAAACAGCTGCGGCTGTGTCACAACGCTGACTGTCAGCGTCCCGTTTTCAATCAGAGAAATGGGGCCGTGCTTCAACTCTCCTGCCGCATACGCTTCCGAATGAATATAGGAAATTTCCTTCAGCTTCAGTGATCCCTCCAATGATGTTGAGTAATCAATTCCCCGTCCGATAAAGAAGATATCCTTCGCTGCGGAAAATTTGCTTGCAAACCACTGAATACGCTCCTTGTCACCAAGTATCGCTGTGATTTTATCCGGAATTGCCTTCAACTCTTCCAACAGCTTTTCATACTCCGCTTCGTCAATCGTGCTGCGGGCCTTTGCAAACTGTACAGCAAGAAGATAAAAAACAGCAAGCTGCGCACTATACGCCTTGGTTGTCGCTACAGAAATTTCCGGCCCCGCCCAGGTATAAATCACATTGTCAGCTTCTCTCGCGATCGAACTTCCAACAACATTGACAATACCGAGTACCTTTGCGCCAAGCTCATGGGCCAGTCTGAGCGCTGCCAGGGAATCGGCCGTCTCGCCGGACTGACTGACAACAACAACCAGCGTTCCATCTTCGAGAATCGGCTGACGATAACGGAACTCGCTGGCCAGATCCACTTCAACCGGGATTCTTGCCAGTCCTTCCAGCACATACTTTCCGGTTACTCCCGCATGATACGCGGATCCGCAGGCGACAATGCAGAGTTTTTTCACGCCGCGTATCTGCTCATCATCCAGTCCCACCTCATCAAGCACAATCCGGTTTTCTTTGATTCTCGGATTGATTGCGTCACGGACTGCCTTGGGCTGTTCATAAATTTCCTTGAGCATAAAGTGCTCATAACCGCCCTTTTCCGCCGCTTCCATATCCCAGGAAACCGTGCTGAGTTCCTTGGTCAGCTCTTCCAGATCAAGATTGTAAAAGGAAACGCTTCCTTCTTTCAGCTCAACAATCTCATGGTTTTCAATATAATAAACATCCCTGGTGTATTTCAGAATCGCCGGTACATCCGAAGCGATATATGATCCCTCTTCAGATACGCCAACAATCAGCGGACTATCCTTTCTTACCGCATAAATCGTGTCCGGATGGTCGCAGAACAGGATTCCAAGCGCATAAGAGCCCTCCAGTCTGGTAATAACCTTTGCGATCGTTTCCAGCGGATTTCCCTTATAATAATTGTCCAGCAAATGAGCAACAACCTCCGTATCGGTCTGCGATATAAACTCGTATCCCCGACGCACCAGACGATCTCTCAGTTTCTGATAATTTTCAATAATTCCATTGTGGACAACCGCAATCGTCTTGCTTTTATTAAATTGAGGATGCGAATTAGTCACGGACGGCTCCCCGTGCGTTGCCCATCTGGTATGACCAATTCCGGCATTGCCCGGCATATTGCTTCCATTTCCGGTCAGCTGCCGCAAAACCTCCAGACGTCCCTTTGCCTTTACAATCTGAATCGCGCCTTCATTCATAACGGCCAGGCCGGCGGAATCATATCCACGGTACTCTAGCTTCGCCAGACCATCCAGCAAAATCGGCGCAGCCTGCTGCTTTCCGATATATCCAACAATTCCACACATAACAAGGATTCCTTTCTGTCGTTTATCTATAATGTCCGTCTGTCAAACCGAAACAGCGGGCAGCCTCAGAATGCATTGACACATCCGCTTTTCCCTTTTTGTCTCTCTTATTATTCGCAGTATCCTTTTTTCTTCAGCACATCAACAACCATATCTACATATTTTTTGCAGATATCATCATTTTCTGCCTCAACCATAACGCGCACAAGCGGCTCCGTTCCGCTGGTCCGTACCAGAATCCGTCCGGTATCGCCAAGCGCCTGCTCCGCCATCTTTACCGCCGCACATACATCTGTGTCTGCAACTGCCGCGTTCTTATCAGTCACGCGTACATTTTTCAGAAGCTGCGGATAGATGGAAACGGGCTTTGCAAGCTCTGACAGCTTCATCTTCTTTGCAAGCATTACTTCCATCATCATAATCGCCGTCAGGATTCCGTCTCCGGTTGCCGCGTAATTGCTGAAAATGATGTGACCGGACTGCTCGCCGCCGATGCAATAGCCGTTTGCCTGCATGCTTTCATAGACATACTTATCGCCGACCGCCGTTTTTACATAAGAAATTCCGGCACGGTCAAACGCCTTGTACAATCCGAAATTGGACATTACCGTGGTTACAACCGTATTTTTTTCCAGCTTGCCAATCGACCTTAAGTATGATCCGTAAATGTACAAAATCAGATCTCCATCCACAACGTTCCCTGCTTCATCGACGCACAGACAACGATCAGCATCTCCGTCAAACGCAAATCCGACATCCAGCTGCTTTTCCTTTACCAGCTCCTGCAGGCTATGAATATGGGTTGATCCGCAGTCTGTATTGATGTTCAGACCATTCGGCTCGTTGTGAATCACATAGGTCTTTGCTCCGAGCGCGTCAAACACACTCTTTGCAATCATCCAGGAACTTCCGTTCGCGCAGTCCAGTCCAACACGGACACCGCGGAAGGAATGCGTAGCCAGAGAAATCAAATAACCAACATAGCGGTTTCTTCCCGCCGCATAATCAACCGTGCATCCAATCTTATCATTGACCGCATACGGAATCTCTCCGGACTTGTGATCCAGATAATCCTCGATCAGCGCAATTACATCCTCGGACATTTTCTCGCCATGATCGTTGATCAGCTTGATTCCATTATCATAATATGGATTATGACTTGCAGAAATCATAATTCCGCAGTCAAAATCTTCGGTTCTTACTACATAGGATACGCTCGGTGTCGTCGTTACATGAAGCAAATACGCGTCCGCTCCTGATGCCGTAAGTCCGGCAACCAGCGAATACTCAAACATATAGCTGCTTCTTCTTGTATCCTTTCCGATCACAACCTTGCACTTATGCTCTCTTCCAAAATACCATCCGATAAATCGGCCGACCTGAAACGCATGCTCCACAGTCAGTCCGACATTTGCCTCTCCACGAAATCCGTCTGTACCAAAATATCTACCCATTGTTCTGTTTCCTCCAGTCAACAATAATAGTTTCGCTCTGTCCGGTCGTAAAACGGCATCGGACGAAAAAAACACAGATTTTCCTGCTTTGTATGACAGTAAAAATAAACCAGCTTCTGTCTCCGGTACTCATCCATACGGATCCAGTCCGAAAACTCAATCTCGCAGTTTGCCATCGGCGTGCCGCAGTCCGCGCAGACAAGCTTCCGCTGAAGGCTTACCATACGCGTCCTCGCACATTTCGGGCATATAAAAACATACATCATTTCACATCGGTCCTCCTACACATGATTTTCTTCTTCGTGTGCAGTTTTCGCCGCTCTGTACGGGCGGCGCTTGTCCGGTGTATCATTTATACTTTCCCTTTAATCGTAAATCGCGCTCTGAAGCAATGCATTGTTTGCATTAAAGTCAATGCCAAGCACTTCCTGATTCGATCCCATGATATCGTTCCACCAGGTATTATCAGCGGGCACGCGGAACTGGCTCTGGCTGTACAGCATGTACAGCGGCGCAGTCATGATCAGCTTTGTCATCTCATTGTCGCTGATATTCGTTGTCAGATCCGGCAGAATCGCCCGGCAGGCCTTTATCATGCTCAGCGGATGCTTTTTGGCTTTCTGAAGCAATGCTTCCAATACCGTGCGCTGTCGTTCCGTCCGCTTAAAGTCAGTTCCATCATAACGGATTCTCGAATATGCAAGCGCCTGTCTTCCGTTCAGCGTCTGATATCCAGGCACCGCCAGGAAGCTGTATCCCTCCGGCTGTCCTTCCAGATGATTGATTTCACTGATATAGCCGTTAAGCCACTGAAACTCCGCGTCAGTTACCTCAATATCCACGCCGCCGAACGCATCAATCACATCCATGAAGCTATAGAAATCAACATGAACATAATAATCAATGCCAATCTTGAAGTTTTCTTCAATCGTCTGAATCAGAAGCGCCGGTCCTCCCATCTGGTACGCATGATTGATCCGGTTCTGCCCGTAACCTGCGATGTTTACATAGCTGTCACGCAGAATCGATGTCATTACCAGCTTATGCTTCCGGTTATTGATGGAAACAATAATCATTGCATCCGAACGGGACGCGTCATCCGCTTCACGGTTATCAGTTCCGATCAGCAAAATGTTCGTAACCCCCGGATCGGTCTTTACATCGTCTGCCCGTACATAAGCAGTCTCATATGGCTGGTAATTGGTTTTCGTAATCATCACCCGTACCGCTCCATATACAATACCGACACCAGCCGCTGCAATCAGGATCAAAACCAGAAGAAACGTAATCAGACGGCGTAAAATTCCGTGTTTTTTCTTTCTATGCTTCTTTTCCTGCCGTTTTTCCGCACGCCTTTCTTCTCTTCTGTCTTCCCGTGCCAATGCAGCCTCTGCCTCTCTGCCTGAACGCCCTTCCCGCTCCGGCGGTACTGACGCGCTCCGACGGCGTTTCGGCTTCTTTTCCGCATCCATTGTTTCCGCATCCTCTTCCCAGCTGAAATCAACGCCCGGATGCCCGGATGACGAATTTTCCTCTGATCCGGTTTCTTCCGCTTCTAATACGTCTCCTCCGGATGTATTCGCATCATCTTCTATTTCCGATGTTTCCTCTGTAAACGTGCTTCGCGGATTTCTTCCGGTACGCTGTGCCTGCATTTCCTCTCTGGCCTGGCGCTTGGCGTCCTCCAGGGAAATTTCGCCCGCCTCCAGTTCTTCTGCACGGATCCGCTCCCGAATTTCATGCGCACGGTACAGAATTTCCTTCTCTTCTTCCGTCAACTTTGCCATCCGCGTCCGCCTCCTTTGTTTTTTTGCCCGGCAGCTGTGTCCACGCTGTTTTGGCATTCTTCATTATAATATAGAAAAAAAGATTGTGCAAGTCCTGATTCACCCCGTAACCTGTCTTTCCGGGTTACAGTTTATGGTAGGAATTTTGTGAATAGCGTGAATTTCCTGATTCAGCAAAAAATCCTGTTTCCATGGCTTTTTTTGCCTGGAAACAGGATTTTCTCTTTCGTATCGCACTGCCTGCGCCTGACCACACAATTACTCTGGAATTAACGGATCTCCGTCCTCCGTATGCTCTATCCTCAGGCGATTACATCAAACAATGGCTTGCATGCCGGATAAATCTGACGGAACTGCTGATACCGCTCTTCGTATTTTGCTGTCAGAACCGGATCCGGCTCTACGGTATCGACAACCGTTACAATCTTCCCAGCCGCTTCCTCAACAGACGCATACTCGCCATTCGCAACTGCCGCAAGCATCGCTGCTCCAAGACCCGGTCCCTCTTCGCTCTTAATGATCTCCAACTTCACATTAAGAATATTGGCAATCATAGTCTTCCACAGCGGACTCTTTGCTCCGCCTCCGCAGATCCGGCTGCGATTGATCTGGATTCCCAGAGATCTTGCAACCTCAACAGAATCTCTCAGCGCAAACGCAACTCCCTCAAGTACCGCCTGATACATATCCGCGCGGCTGGTATCCATTGTCATACCAATAAAGGTTCCTCTTGCCTTTGGATTGTTGTGCGGAGAACGCTCGCCCATCAGGTACGGAAGGAAATACACATGATTCTCTCCCAGCCCCACAATGTCCTGCTGCTCCTTCGCATACTCTTTCGTTCCGAGAATCTCTTCCATCCACCACTTGTTGCAGGACGCCGCGCTCAGCATGCAGCCCATCAGATGATAATGGCCGTCTGCATGCGCAAACGCGTGAAGCGCATTGTTGCTGTCTACCCGAAACTCATCGGAAGAAATAAATACCGTTCCGCTCGTTCCAAGTGAAATATTGCACATCCCATTGCCAACTGTACCGGTTCCGACTGCCGCAGCCGCATTATCGCCTGCTCCGGCAGCAACAATCACGTTGCTGCTGATTCCAAGCTCCTTTGCTGTTTTCTCTGTTACCGTTCCAATCTTTTCATAGCTCTCGTAGATATGTGCGAGCATATCCTCTGTAATACCGCAGATTTTGCACATTTCTTTGGACCAGCAGCGATTCTTTACATCAAACAGAAGCATTCCGGACGCATCGGAAACATCGGTTGCGAATACGCCGGTCATACGGTATGCCAGATAATCCTTCGGCAGCATAATCTTGCGGATCCGCGCAAAATTCTCCGGCTCCCTGTTCTTTACCCACAGAATCTTCGGAGCTGTAAATCCGGTAAACGCAATGTTTGCCGTATACTCAGACAGCTTATCCGTTCCAATTACATGATTCAGGTAATCGGTCTCTTCATAGGTACGTCCATCATTCCACAAAATTGCCGGACGGATTATCTCGTCCTTTTCATCCAGAATAACCAGTCCATGCATCTGGCCGCCGAAGCTGATTCCCGCAACCTGGCTCTTATCCTCGCCTTCTAACAGCTCGCGGATACCGTCCATACTCTGGCGATACCAATCTTCAGGATTCTGCTCCGACCAACCCGGATGCGGAAAATACAGCGGATATTCCTTCGACACCGTCTTCCTGATCGTGCCATTTCCTTCCATCAGCAGCAGCTTCACTGCGGATGTTCCTAAGTCCACTCCAATATACAGCATTTCATTCCTCCCTTTCGTTTAACATATGCCACCTTTTACGGCTGATTTTTATTTATGCGCTCTCGTAATCTCGTTGCGCCTGAATTTGCGAGATGATTTTTTGTTGAAGGCAGCTGAATTTTTGAGACGTACGCGACGCGTACATTGATAAAATCCAGCTGCCTTCAGCGGAAAATCAGCCGCAAAGTCAGGTGCATAAGAGGTTCCGTGAGCACATACTTTTAATATGGACGAATCTCGTCATCGGAATCATCTCCGTCCGTAATAGAACGGATGACAACATAATATCCGACTTTTTCATTGATCCGTACAAACACACGATCTCCGACCCTGCGTCCATTGATTGCTTTTCCCATCGGCGACTCAATACTGACCTTTCCAGAAATAGAATTACAGCGGACAGATGTAACAAGCTTAAAGGTTTCTGTCTCATCATCATCTTCCATATAGACCTCAACG
>CAJMMH010000046.1 GCA_905214365.1 uncultured bacterium | reverse complement strand
ACCGACATAAACCGGACTTCCGCTCTCCTTCAGCTCCTCTGCCGCCGCCTTCGTCAGGCTGACAACATAAGCCTTTGTCGCATAGTAAGCAGCCATGTACGGCCCTGCCGGAAGCAGACCCGCTGACGAAGCCACATTCAGAATCCGCCCATGCTTCTGCTCCTGCATCTTCTGCAGCGCCAGCTTGAACAGGATATGCATCGCCTGTATATTGACATGAATCATCGAAATCTCTTTTTCAAGATCGGTTTCATCAAACGAACCGCAGGTGCCGAAGCCTGCATTGTTAATAAAAACATCAATCCTTTCATTATGAATCTCTTCCCAGAGCCGGAAGCACTCTTCCTCCTGGTCCAGATCTGCGGTAATGATGCGGCATGGAACATTCAGTTCCCGTTCCAGATCCTCCAGACGGTCTCTGCGGCGCGCCGTAAGAATCAAACGGTATCCCATACCTGACAGTACCCTTGCAAATTCTTTTCCGATTCCGGAACTGGCTCCGGTAATTAATGCTGTTTTATGGCTCATTGTTTTACCTCCAATCATCCTGACAGACTCTCGGAATCCTGCTGTACCTGAATGTTCCGAGAGTACATCTATACCTGCCGGAGAAATCTGTTCTTTCCTGATTTTCTATCCGGCAAATGTTCACACCTACCTGCTGTTCTCCGGTTGCTGTTCATGCTGTGCTCAAGCAGTCGCGAAAAACGCACAGAAGGCTTGCCTGATTCACTGAAACCAGTTTACCATGTTCAGAAACGGATGACAAGAAAGCTTTCCTGACAATTTAGCGACAATTTTGTGAAAATTCTTTGTTTTTGCCGGAGTTCCTGCCTGCTGACCGATATGATGTACTCTCGGAATCTCTTATGCACCTGGCTTTGCAGCTGATTTTCCGCCGAAGATGTCTGAATTTTATCAACGTACGCACCGCGTACGCCTCAAAAATTCAGGCACCTCCGACAAAAAATCCTCTTGCAAATTCAGGAACAACGAGATTCCGAGAGCACATTATGAGAAAAGGGAGCGTTCCCGCTCCCCTGATTTCTTCCGTCCCCTGCTTTTCCGGTCAGTTCATCCAATGTACCAAAACGATATCCCATCGCTTCCCATTTTCCAAGCAGCTCATCCAGAATTTCCCCGTTTGTTTTGGACGTGTTGTGCAGCAATACAACCGCTCCCGGATGGATTCGGTCAATCAGCTTGGAAAATGCCTGCTCATGCGTCGGCTGATTCTCCACATTCCAGTCTACATAGGCAAGACTCCAGAAGCAGGTGGAATATCCGAGTTCGTTTGCCATCTGCAGATTCTGTACGCTGTACTTTCCCTGCGGCGGGCGGTAATACGGACTGATTTCAGCCCCGGTGATCTCCCGGTAACGCTCTGCCACCGAATCCAGCTCTTCCCGGAACGCGTCCAGGCTGGAGATTGCCGTCATATCCGGATGGTGCCAGGTATGATTGCCGACTGTATGCCCTTCCTCTGCCATTCGCTTTACCAGCTCCGGCGCTGATTCCAGAAAATGTCCGACGACAAAAAACGCGCCCTTTGCCTGGTGCTTTTCCAGCGCGTCCAGGATTGCCGGCGTATTTCCATTTTCATAACCGCAGTCAAAGGTCAGATAAATGACTTTTTCCTCCCCTTTTCCGACAAAATAGGCTCCGTACTGTTCCAGTTCTTCCGCGGACGCGTTTCCGGTCGGCTTTGTTCCGGACGCGCCAAAACCAAGTCCCCAGTTTTCTGCGTATAAAACCGGCCCCGCCGTCTGACTGGTCAGCTTCCGTTTCGCGTACCCGGCTCCGCGTCCCGCAAAAAACATCACAGTAAGAAACACCGCCAGCGCGGCAGCCTTGGAACCGCGCTCCCATAACCGCCCGAAATAAAACTTCCGAACCTTCTTTTTGAGTTCAGAAGGTTCCGGCTTCTGACTATTTCTGTTCAAGTCCCGCCTTTCCGCCCACCGCACTGCTGCTGTTCTGCGGCATACTGCCCGAAAGCAAATACTGTGCAGCGATCTGTATCCGCTGATTCCTTTTATCCTATGCGGATTGTGCGGAAGCTATACGAAAATGCGGAAAATTTTCACCTGTATTCCTTCTCCTGTGTAAAGCCGCGGCCGCGCACCTCGGTAACCCGGCTGATGATCAGGAACGCGCTGCTGTCTACCTGATGGATCAGCTTCCGGACACGCGCCAGCTCCCGGTTGGAAACTACGCTCAGAACTACTTCCGTATTCTCCTGCAAATATCCGGTTTTTCCATTCAGAATCGTTACACCGCGGTCGATTTCTCCGAGAATTTCTCTGCGGATGCGCTCGCTTTCCCGGCTGATAACCTTGATTTCCATTTTTCCGGTTCCGATCACCAGACACTTATCAAGAACAACAGTATAAATCAGAATCAGCAGAATGCCATAGAGAACCTCTTCCCCGGTACAGGCAAATGCCTGCATCAGAAGAATGATCAGATCAAACACATACATCGTTGCGGATACCGGCAGATGGAACAGACGATTCAGAACAAGCGGCGGAATATCCATGCCGCCGGTCGATGCTCCGGTCCGCACAACTGCGCCGATTGAAACACCGATGCAAAGTCCCCCGAAAACCGTACACAGCACCGGATCTGTCGTCAGCACATAATCGCCTGCAAGCTGCTGAATCGTTTCCAGCGCAATCGGGTAAACAAAAGTTGACAGCACCGTTGTCGCGGCAAACTTTTTTCCCATGATTGCCAGTCCCAGGCAGAACATCGCCGCATTGAAGCACAACACAAATACAGAAATCGAAAGTCCTGTCATATGATTGACAAACAGCGCGATTCCGGTCGTTCCTCCTGTAATCAGCCCGCCCGGAAGGATGAAGAAAGCCACGCCGCAGGCATATAAAATATTTCCGGCAATAATAATCAGTACATCCCGCAGATACGGCAGCATCCGTTTCAGCATCACAAACTCCTCCTACTCTACTGCAATAAATAATCTCCCGAAATCCTGAAATCTCTAATGCGGATTATTTTCCGGGATCGCGCGGCACAGTCCCGCCGTTTTGTCAAGCGGATATTCGCAATCCGCTTCGCTACTTGCTCATAACCAAATAACTGCTTCGCAGTTTATCAGGAGGGGCTTGTACCCATCCTGATACAGGCAAATCCCCACCCACTGCTTATTGCTCTTCGCAATTGAAGCAGGGGATTTCCTTGATTTGTTAAAAATATGCTCTCGGAATAGGCATCTCCGGCAGAAAATCAACCGCAAAGCCAGATGCATAAGCGATTCCGAGCGTACATAAAAGGCAAAAAGAAAACCCCGGCCCGCATCTGCCGGAATCTGATTTTCCCTGACAAACGTGGATCGAGGCTGCGCCTAATACAAGTATTGTATAGCATAAAACCGAAAAAAATACAAGAAGCTTCCGAAAAAATCACCAAACTTTTTTCATCCTGCCGACATATGTTCTCACTTTTTATCGCGCTGATTTGCTTGCATCTGCGGAAAAGTTGCGCTAAAATGTGTCGGATGGCATTTTTCTATGTCTGGGAGGTGTTGATTATGAAATATCTGAAACAATTTCTGCTGATTCTCCTGATTTCTTTTGTCGGAGAACTGCTCCATGAATGTCTTCCGCTGCCGGTTCCTGCAAGTGTTTACGGCTTCGCAATTCTGCTGGCCGGACTGATCAGTGGTGTTATTCACCTTGATCATGTATATGAAGCGGGGAAACTTCTAATTGAGATTATGCCGGTGATGTTTATTCCGGCCGGTGTCGGCCTGCTGGAGTCCTGGAATGTACTTGCTCCGATCTGCGGCCCGGTGCTGGTTATCACACTAGTATCCACCGTTATAGTCCTGGTGATTTCCGGACACATCACACAGGTGGTCATCCGGAAGGAAAAGAAAAAAATTCTGAATAAGAATATGGAAGGAGATGTTTCTGTCTGATGTCTGAATTTGTATCCAGTTCACTCTTTTTCGGCGCAGCACTCAGCCTTGCCGCATTTGAGGCCGGTACTCTGCTGAAAAAGAAGCTGAAATTATCGCTGTTTAATCCGCTGCTTGTCAGCATCATTCTTGTTATTGTTGTTCTTCTTGTGTTTCATATTGATTATCAGAGCTACAACGCCAGCGCAAAGTATTTGAGCTATCTTCTGACTCCGGCAACTGTCTGCCTGGCAATTCCGCTGTATGAGCAGCTCGAAAAGCTGAAGGAAAACTGGAAAGCGATTCTTGCCGGAATCCTGTCCGGAATTGTCTCCTGTATTCTCTGCGTCTACGCGTTTTCCCTGCTCTTCGGACTGACGCATGAGCAATACGTTACACTGCTTCCAAAGTCGATTACCACGGCAATCGGTATGGATGTTTCCACGGAGCTCGGCGGAATCACAACCATCACAGTTGCTGTTATCATCATTACCGGTGTATTCGGCAATATCGTCGGCGAGCCGCTCTGCCGCCTGTTCCATATCACGGAACCGGTCGCAAAGGGCGTCGGCATGGGATCTTCCGCGCACGCGATCGGCACCGCAAAGGCAATGGAAATGGGTGAAGTCGAGGGTGCAATCAGCAGCCTTTCCATCGCCGTTACCGGTCTGCTGACAGTGGTTGCTGCTTCCATTGCAGCGGGACTTTACTAAAACGGCTGCTGTCACACTTTGCAGAAAGCCTTTTTCAAACACGCTCTAGAGAAAATCCCCGGTATCCACTTCTGTCTGTTGGATACCGGGGATTTTCTTTTTACATGGCAAATACTTCCGGAGTGAATGGCACGAACCGGTTACTTCTTCTGCAGTCTCGTTGCTCCCGCCGGTTCGTCAAATGCGGAATCGCTGACGTAAATGTTTCCGTCATCGCCTTCGTAGACGTAATCGTAATTGTTCGGAATCTTGATTTCTTTTCCCTCTGATGTCGTATAGGTTTCCTGCGACAGGATGTAATCGGTAAACCGCTCGATCTGATACGAATCATCTGATGACTGCAGCTCCTGCTGCAGCTCGGTTTCCACGCTCGAATACGATACTGAGCCTCCAAGAGAAATCTGGCTGATCAAATTTGTACTGATATTGGTTACTGCAACCGTAAACTCATCGCTGACTGACGTATTGGCCGCAAATAGTTCAAATGCCATTTTTCCTGCATCAAACTGATCCTTCGGCGCAATATAAGCATACGCGTATGGTGCGTTCCAGGTATAATAATGATATGCTTGTCCGGAAAGTACCTGTGAAAAATCACTGACAATAGTACTCACAATCAATTCTACCTTATATTCCACGCCGCCGTCTGTAAATGAGTAGACCCGGTCTGCTGCCGTGCATGCAACGGTATTCAGGCTTACATCCTGTACTCCCTGCATACTCTGCTGATAGCTATCATATATTGTCTGAGCCTGGCTGGTCAGCCACTGAATCTGCTCATCTGTTCCTTCCCTCAATTCCTCTTCAAACACAATCTGAGAATCTGGATCAATCCGTCTTACCAGATAATCGGCATACTGCTGCGCATCCATCGGCTCCAGCTGCGGATATGTATTATAATACAAAGCGCCTTCCTGGTACGTTCCATTTATTGCGCTGAGTTCATGGTAGATATATACAACATCAGACATATACAGCATGCTGACATCTGATGAAACATCCTCTCCTACCTGAATGACAACCTGTGCCGGACTGGCCGGACTCTGCCATGCACCGGTTCCCCACCAGAGTGTTTGTGGAAATACCTGAAAACTCTGCGGCGCGTAGCAGCGCGCAACGGTCATTCCGGTATCAATATCCTTAATCGAAGTCAGAAGGAACGGACCGGTCTGCCAGTCTCCGGCGGTCTGTACCGTTCCGGTTGTCGTTTCTGCCAGCTGATCCGCAAGCTCCCACAACGTCTCGTCTCCGGACAGCTCATAGCAGACCCCGTCTATCTCAAGATGATGCCCGTTGAACGCAAACCGGCACGCGTCCGCATTCTGCATGGTAAAATAGAAAATATCGTCCTGGTCAGAGCTTCTCTCCTGCGTCGTCTGCGTTACCGTGATCTTCGCAAACGCGTCATAAAAGGCCTGCAGCGTTTCCGCGTCCGACGCGGAATACTCCATCGATGTCTCATGGTTTCTCCGGTACGCGAGAGAAACAATTTCACCCTTCTGAATCAGCGATTCCAGCGAAAGGGCATTTCCTCCGACAAAGGAAATCAAATCTGTGTTGACCTGACTGGCGGCGGACGAAGCGTCGGTTCCGCTCTGCGGCTGACCAGTGCTTCCTCCGATTACACTTCCCCCAATCGCCCTTCCTGCTGACTGCTTCGTCCCTGTCGTACTTTCTGCTTCTGTTGTCTGTTCGGTCTGCGCTGCATATACGGTTCCCTGGAAAAGCCCTGATGCGGTAAGCATTAATGCGCACATCCATGCGGTCTGTTTTCTCATCCCTCTTCCTCCTGCTTTTTTGGGCTGCACGCCCGTCAGCACACAGCTTTCGGACATGTATCTGATATTGTTTTCTGATAGTTTCATTATAGAAGAAAAAGGATGCAGAAAAAAGACAGTTACCGGCTCTGACACTGACAAAACTGGCAACCGGGCGCACCGGAAGTTTTCCTTCCAGTACGCCCGGCAAAATGTAACCGACATTGACATTTCCTGCTTTTGCCGGGTATAATAGCGACAGGATTTCATCACTGATTTTTGATCGTTTTCGGAGGTTTTCCTATGATTTCTTTTTCTGAACAGTTAAATCAATATCTCGATCAGCTTGGATGCAGCGCGCAGGAGCTTTCTGACACGTCCGGCGTCTCTGCGGCAGTGATCAGCCGTTACCGCAGCGGCAGCCGCATTCCGTCCGCGGACAGCCCGCAGATGAATCTTCTGGCGCGTGGAATCAGTCTTTTGGCACAAAAGCAAAATGTCAGTCTGACCGAGGCAGACGTGCTTGCCCGCTTTCAGGAAATTCTCAAAACGTCTGTTCCGCGCGGCAGACAGATGGCCGCCCATCTCGATGCGCTTCTTTCCGCGTGTCCGGTCAGTCTTGCCGAGCTTTCGCGTGCGCTGAATTACGATTCGTCCTATCTGTCCCGGATCCGCTCCGGAAGCCGCACACCGTCTGATCCGGAAGCATTCTGCCGGGAAACCGCACGCATTCTTTCCAGACGCCTGACTGCGGAAACTATCCGCCAGCTTGCAATTTTAACCGAATCGTCTCCGGAAGAGCTTGCAGACCCTGATTCCTGCACGGCACGGCTTGCCGAGTGGCTGCTGTCCGATACAGACACCAATACCGGTCCGGTTCGGGATTTTCTGGAAAAGCTGGATCAGTTTGATCTGAACGACTACATCCGCTCGATCCATTTTGATGAGCTGAAGGTTCCTACCTCGCCAATCTCGTTTCCTACTTCCCGTTCTTATTATGGGATCCGGGAATTTATGAACGGAGAACTCGATTTTCTGAAGGCAACCGTACTATCCAAATCCGTGGAACCGGTTGTGATGTACAGCGATATGCCGATAGAGGAAATGTCAAAGGATCCGGATTTTCCGAAAAAATGGATGTTCGGCATGGCAATGATGCTGAAAAAAGGGTTGCATCTGGATATGATCCACAATATCGACCGGCCATTTTACGAAATGATGCTCGGTCTGGAGAGCTGGATTCCTATGTACATGACTGGACAGATCAGCCCGTACTACCTGAACAGCGTGCAGAATTCCATATTCTGCCATTTTTTGAAGGTATCCGGATCTGCTGCTCTTTGGGGAGAAGCCATTGCCGGTTCTCACGAAAACGGTCGCTACTATCTGACCAAAAAGAAAGAGGAAGTTTCCTATTATAAAAGAAGAGCGGCTGACATGAAAGCACATGCCAGACCGCTGATGAAAATTTATCGTGCGGATTCTGCCGCGCAGTTCCGGCAGTTTTTCATGCAGAACCGTTCTTCGGAAAACTGCCGCGGCATCCTTGGATCCCTTCCTCTTTATACGCTGGACGAAGCCTGCCTGGAAGCAATTCTTTCTGAGAACCGGATTTCTCCTGCCGCTGCCGCGCAGATCCGCAAAGAAGTGCTTCATGAGCGGCAGTTTATGGAAACATTTTTAACCTCCGCGCAGCTTTCGGATGAAGTGCCGCTACTCTCTCAAACAGAATTTCAGGCCCACCCGATGAAGCTGTTTCTGGCTGATCTGTTTCTGGAGGATGAAATCAGCTATTCCTGGGAAACCTACGAATGGCATATGGAGCTGACCAGACAGTTTGCGGACGCGCACGCCGGTTATCAGCTGAAAACGGCTTCATCCGCGCCGTTTCTGAATATCCAGATCCGAATCTGCGAAGGCCGGTTTGTTGTCATTTCCAAAAACAGCAGCCCGGCAATCCAGTTTGTAATCCACCATCCAAAATTGTGCCGGGCCATCGAAACCATGATTACGCCGATTGTTGAGTGACAAATCTCCAGAATCCCGCTGTATTTAAATCCGCAAAGACCTGTATTGATCTCTGCTCGCCGTCAGGCATTCTGAAAGGAATGTGTCAGCGGTAAGGAAAATTCCTCCGGGATTTTCCGTTCTTCTTCAGAAAAATCCTGCTCTGTATCTGCCAGTATCTCTGCCATACAGCCAAGCAGAAGCGCGCTTCGCTCCAGCGACCAGGGCGAAATCAGATCCACAGTATCAAACCGTGTGTGCATGCCGACTCCATCCCGGTTCAGTGTCATTGCCGGGATGCCTTTCCATGCGAAGCTGTTGGAATCACTCGACCAGATCTGCCGCTTGACGCGAAAACCGATCCCGCTTGTCTGTGCCGCAGTCTTCAGCCGCTTTGCCATCGCCTCGGATGCCGTAATGCCAAGTACATTTCCGCCGAGAAGCTGACCGGCAAGATCCACATTCAGGTTGACGATATGCCGTTTGAATTCTTCTTCATGAGCTTTTACATAGGCAATACTTCCTTTTAAGCCGGTTTCTTCTGCGCCGAACCAGACAAATTCTAAGGTACGCTGCGGACGGTTTTTTGCAAAATATCGGCACAGCTCCGCAAGAATGGCACAGGCCGACATATTGTCGTATGCCCCAGGCCCTGCCGGTACGGAATCATAATGCGCGGTCAGTGTAAGAACTTCATCCGGCTTTTCGCTTCCCTCCAGACGAACCGACAGATTTTCAGACCTTTTTGTTTTCGGATTCTGCACTGCCTCCAGATGAGCCACGGCTGCTCCTTCCGTGACAAGCTCTGCCGCTGCGGACGCATGAATCGCTGCCGCACAAAGCGTTCCGGATGCAGCTCCGATCCCGACTGCAGGCGCTGTCTGATCTTCCTTTACATCCAACAGCGATCCACACACCACTAAAACCGTAGCAGCTTTTGTCTGAAGCAGCTGCGTCCATACCTCCTGCCTGTCTGCGCCCGGACGATTGAGCATCACAATTTTTCCATTCAGATCACCGCCAAGGCTGATTTCATCCGCGTCCTCAACATATACAAATGGTGCGGTAATCCCTCCATCCGGCGTATTGACCGCTCCCCGGCATACCGTGACAGAATATGTCTTCTGATACGGCTCCAATACCGTCAGCGACGCTTTTTCCTGCTTCATCGCTGAAAAAGAAAATGACTCGCGGCAAACGGATATCAACGCGCTCCCGAAAGCATTCATTTCCTTCAGATATGCAGCAAGCTGATCCGCCGCGCGCCTCTCGCCTTCTGTTCCCGCTTCGCGGATATAGGAAAACGACTTCACCATTTCATACATGCGATTTCCGCTTATTTCTGTTTTGATTTGTTCCGCGCCCATGTTGCTTCCCCCTTATTTTCATAATGTACTCTCGGAATCTTTTTGTGCTTGATTTTACGAGAAGATTTTTTGTCAGATGTGTTCAAATTTTTGCGGCGGCACGCAGCGCACATTGCCGGTTTATCCGCAGATAAACCTCTCCCGCCCGCTTTACAAACGCCCGTTTTTTTTATATACTGATGGCAGAGCGTGTTTCCGGTCTGAAGTCATGCAGTACCGGCAGCATCCCGCTCCGCAGGCGGACACTAGTATAGCGTTTTTGAACTAGTCTGCCTGTATTTTACCGTATCCAATACGAAAGGAGCTTTTTATTATGGAAATCATTCATACAGACAAGGCGCCGGCTGCTGTCGGCCCGTACTCTCAGGCAATCAAGGTAAACGGTGTTCTCTATGCTTCCGGTCAGGTTGGCTTTGATCCGGCAACCGGCATTCTGGTCGGCACAACGATCGCTGAGCAGGCAGAGCAGGTTATGAAAAACGTCGGCGCTGTTCTTGAGGCTGCCGGACTGACCTACGACAACGTTGTAAAGACTACCTGCTTCATCACCGACATGAAGGAATTCTCTTCCTTCAACACCGTATACGGCAAGTACTTCACAGCAACAAAGCCTGCTCGTTCCTGCGTTGAAGTATCCGCGCTGCCGAAGGGCGCTCTGTGCGAAGTTGAAGTTATCGCTGCAGAATAATATCACCCAGCTCTCTGGGGCTGCTGACAATCCGGGACGCTTTATGTTCCTTCAGGAACGGAATATCCCGGAAGCCCCAGCTGACGCTTAAGCAGTCCATCCCGGCATTGGCCGCTGTTTCAATATCTACATCGGAATCGCCGATATAAACGGCGTGTTCCCGGCTCACTTCCAGCTTCCGCAGTACTTCATTGACCGAATCAGGCGATGGTTTGCGTGAAATTCCTTCCCGTTCTCCCACTGCGTAATCAAACAATCCCGGAAAATACTGAACAACTAGCTCCTGCACCGCATAATCCGCTTTGTTGGATACCACTGCTGTCCGGCATCCGGCGGCACGAAGACCGTTTATTAATTCTTCAATGCCGTCATACGGCTTTGTCTGATCTGCGCAATGTACCTTATAATATGCGGTAAAGTCCCGGTGTACCCGGTCAATATCCTCTTTTTTGGTTCCCTGCGGAACCGCCCGCTCAATCAGAAGCCGGATTCCGTTTCCGACAAACCGGCGTACCTCATCAATTGTCCGCTGCGGGTAACCCGACTGAGCAAGTGCCGCATTGGTCGCTGCCGCCAGATCATCCAGTGTATTTAATATTGTTCCGTCCAGATCAAAAATTGCCAGATCGTATCTCATCGTATTACTCTCCTGTTCCGGCTGTCTGCCATCATTTTCACCGCTAGAGCGTGTTTGAAAAAGGCTTTCTGCAAGATGTGCGTCACAATTTGTGGAAGGTTTTGCACAGATGAAGGCGTCGTAGTGGGCTACGACAACCGAATTTGGGCAAAAGATACCGCAAATTGGGACGTGCAGATTGCGGGAATGATTTTTCAAACACGCTCTACAGTATATCATACTTTGCGGCGGCAGTACAGAGTCAGGTCACGCTCTTTCCGTTTTTGTAATTGGCCGGAGTCACGCCGTTCTGTGCCTTAAATGCCTTAATAAAATAAGAAATATTGCTGTATCCGACACGCTGGCAGGTTTCCGCAACCGTCAGTCCTTCCTCTGCCAGCAGCTTCTTTGCGTACTCCATCCGCAGCTCAATCAAATAGTCCTTATAGCTGCGCCCGGTATGCTTCTGAACCGCTGTCCGCACAACTGCCGGACTGACGCCACATACCTGCGCCACTCCTTCCATCGACAACTCATAGGATGAAAAGTTTTCATTAATATACTTCATTACCTGCCAGGTCTCATCATCCTTCAGTCGTTCCTTCTGTTCCTGTACCCTCCGGCAGAAACGGCCGACCATCGTTTCCGCAGATGCTGCGAACTGATCAATGCTCCTGGATGCAAGCATCAGACTGACTGACTGCCTGGACAGCTCAATCTGCAGCTCATGCGCCGTTTTGGTAAACTCGCTCAAAAATACTGTAAACTGATACTGCTGCATCAGAAACGACGGTGCACCCCGGCGCAGCAGCTCCACATACTGCGAAAGCGCGGCAAGCGCGGCCTCTTCATCACCATTGATCAGCGCACAGTGCAGCAAATAAAAATCAGTTTGATGAAATGCCGCAGACTGCCCCTGATTTTCATACCGCGCATCTTCTCCGGCAGACTTTCGGAGCTTTTCCTGCTCCTGATGCATCTGATCAACTGCCTCCAGATACGACGCCGGAATATTGGCAAGCGTATTGTAACAGTTTCCGACTCCAATTGCCGTCCCCCGCGCGACTGACTCTGCCAGATCACTGATATCTGTTATCAATTCTTCTTTTTTCTCCTGGCTGTCAATGCTGCAGACCACAGACAGAACCGGCTGCCCCGGCTCCCGGATTCCATAAACATAGCTCTGTTCCTGCACATCTGACAATTGGTCAATAAACTTCTGCAGCTGCTCAGCAATTCCCTTTGCCGGAAGCGGAGCCGTCGGGAAACCAATTTCAATTACAAAGTACCAGCTGCCCGGCAGCTTCAGATCCATCTGCTGCAGATACGGCTGAATATCAAATGAATACTTTCCATTCAGCACAAGCAGAAGCAGATTCTTTTTCAGCTGCTCCTGTTTTTCCTTCAGTTCCTGGCTGGTTTCCGTATTGGTTTTGAGCATAGACTCCATCAGGTAGTTGATTTCCTCCAGCTTACTCGCAAACTGCGCTTCTTCTCCCTCCGGAATATTCTGCTTCAGCTTCTGCACCAGATAAAGCAGCGGCTGGTAAGAGCGGTATGCAAAAAAGGCGGCCAGCGCCAGCACAAATAGAACCATTGCAAGGATCTGGAGAATCTGCAGCGGAAGGAACGAGGAAAACATCGTTTTTCCGACCGCATAGCAGACACGGAAGGTTCCGTCTCCTGCCGTCATCGCCCGGTTCGGATCGGAAAGCGCCTCTTCATCTCCGTTCCGATACAGCAGAACGCCGTCCGCGTAAACGGCAATCGCCCCATTCAATTCGCCGCACACTGTACGCAGACGCGCTTCCATCGTCTCACTGCTCACTACCAGGCCAAGCATGGCATTAGGCTTCAGTCCGGAGTTCATCGTCGCAATTGGGAACAGAAACAGGCTCTTTCCCGAAGAGGCGGCATAGCAGGGACTGGACGGATTTTCCAAAATCCGCTTCAGTTCCAGCCGGTCTGTTTCCTCATAACGATCCAGATACACATCCAGACCAATCTTATACCCTTCAGAATGAAACAGCGCTTCCTGTCCCTTAAAATACAGGAACAGTTCATCTGCAACCGGGGAGTAATTCTGGTACTGCTGAAAATCATTCAGAAGTGTCATTTCATAATATTTATTCCGCTCAAAATAGTACGGCTGATAAATACTATTGACAGAAATCTGCAGTGCAAGCTTCGCGCAGGT
>CAJMMH010000045.1 GCA_905214365.1 uncultured bacterium | reverse complement strand
CGGAGCAAATATCCCGTCCGCAGTCAGCCGCGGCACAATGCCGCCGATGGATTACAGATTCTTATTGGAATCTTTTCCGTTCTTATAGTCCTCCGTCTTGAACTCATAATCATTGCCAGGCAGGATAGCGTTCAGCGCGATACCTGCGATTGCGGCAACTGCCAGAGCGGTCAGGGTGATGTTGAACTCACCGATGGAGAAGGAAATGCCGCTTGTCAGACCAAGTGCGCATACCAGAATGATTGCAGTAATGATCAGGTTGCGGCTCTTGGTAAAGTCAACCTGATTCTCAACGACATTACGGACACCGACGCCGGAAATCATTCCGTACAGAATGAAGGAAATTCCGCCGATAACGGCTGTTGGAAGCAGGTTAATCGCAGCTGCGATCTTCGGGGAGAACGAGAGAATAATCGCTACAACAGCGGCGATCCGTACGACTCTCGGATCGTAAACCTTGGTCAGAGCAAGTACGCCGGTGTTCTCGCCGTAAGTCGTATTTGCGGGACCGCCGAACAGTGAAGACATCGTAGTAGCAAGACCGTCACCGATCAGGGTACGCTTTAAGCCCGGATCAGCAAGGAAGTTGTGGCCGGTCGTTGCGCTGACTGCGGAGATATCTCCGATATGCTCCATCATGGAGGCAAGAGAAATCGGAACAATCGCAACGATTGCGCTGACTGCCAGAGATGCGTTGTTAATGTTTCCGAACACTATGCCGTCCTTGTGAATCGGGAAGCCGATCCATGCTGCCTGCTTCAGACCCTCTAACTTGTCTTCAGAAAACAGCTGCATTGCCGTGTTTCCGCCGATGCAGATGATGTTGGAGCCATCAATCTCAACCGTTTTGCCGAACAGAACAGCCAGAATGATCGAAACCGCGACAGAAATCAGGACACCAAGCAGAATCGGAAGGATCTTTGCCATGCCGCGTCCCCAGATATTGAAGACGATAACAGTGGCAAGAGCGATCAGAGCCAGAAGCCAGTTGGTATTGCAGTTGGAAACTGCGCTTCCTGCCAGGCTCAGGCCGATTGCGATGATGATCGGACCGGTTACAACCGGAGGGAAGAAGCGCATAACCTTCTTCACATCGAAGATCGCAAAGAAGCCGGCAAGAATCAGGTAGACCAGACCGGCAGCCGCAACACCGAGGCAGGCGTAAGGCAGAAGCTGAGCGGTAGTCATGCCGTCAACTGAAAGACCGGTAACAGCAGCATATCCGCCGAGGAACGCGAACGAGGAACCAAGGAAAATCGGAACCTTGCGTCCGGTAATCAGGTGGAACAGAAGCGTTCCGAGTCCTGCCATCAGAAGCGTGGTCTGCATATCCAGACCAGTCAGCAGCGGAACCAGAACAGTAGCGCCGAACATTGCGAATGTGTGCTGGAAACCAAGCACGAGCATCTTCGCAAGTCCGAGTGAGCGGGCATCATCGATTCCGGCAGAACCGATTTCAACTTTTGTACGTGAGCTCATAACGTACCTCCCCTTCGTATATGTGCATGCATCGCATGCCGTTTTATGTACCAAAATATAGCATAGAGAGAAAGGGTGCGTTTGTCAAGGCAAATTTGGCAAAATTGCAGCAGTGCAGCGGAGGGTGTTGGAATTGACAGACAGGGCGAATCGTGTTAAAGTGATTTCCGGTGTGAACAGCAACCGGATTTATACACGCTCTGGCGGGACAGCCAGACAGAAAAGAGGAAAAACATTGATAACATGGCAGTTTCAGCAGATATCCGCAGTCCCCGTTTCTAAAATAGAAGAAGCACTGACATGGATTTCGCGCAGCCGGCTGAAGGAGCTTTCCAGACGGACTTCGCAGAAAAGCAGGAGTGAAAGCATGATCGGAGAAATGCTGTTAAGACAGATGCTTTCCGAGCGGCTTTGTGTACCGGAAGGGAAACTGGAAATCATCCGGGAGGACGGGAAGAAGCCGTATCTGGCCGAAAATGAGGCGCAGTTTTCCATCAGCCATTCCGAAGACTGGGTCATGGCGGCGGTCGCCAGCCGGCCGATCGGCGTTGATATTGAAAAAATACGCCCGATCAGAAAAAGCATGGAACGGGCATTGTTTACCATTATGAGTCTGGAAGACCGGCAGTATATCGAAGCGGCGGACAAAGAAACCGAGCGGACGCGCCGCCTGTTTGAGCTGTGGACGAGAAAAGAAGCTGTTGTCAAATGCATCGGAACCGGAATCGCAAGCCCGCAGATGAAAGAAACAGCGGGAACCGGAAACGAAGCGTACCATCTGACACTTGCAGATCCCTCTGCGTTTCCTGCGTTAGAGTCAGGAAATGCAGCATCGCCGGTCCGGCTGAGAATCTGGACGCCAAAGGCTCCGGATGGATACTGCTGCGCCATCTGCGAATGCGAGGAAGAGCCTGCCTGAACGTTGTGTTCAGACAGGCTCTTGGATTGTTAAAACCACTTCAGGTACCAGGACACCGGCGCAGCCCACGACAGCAGGCTCCCGCCTGGCAGCATCGGGGATAAATCTGTGATAACCGGTGCATAAAGCAGGCAAAAAACAATTCCGATGGGGATAAGCAGATCAAACAATATCTGGCTTTTGATCAGGCGGCAGAAAAGCTGCGAAAGAAGCAGGAGCAAAAGCAGATAAACAATCAGACATCCCAATTCCTTCCAGATTACTGTGCCCTGACTGGAAATATACAGACCGGCAAGACCGGCCAAAGCAGGAAGCACGGCGGCAGACAGCGCGTACAGACAGGGAACGTATCCGGATTCTCCGGAAAACCGGAGCAGGAGCGTTCCTTTTTTTGCGTCCTGCCGGTACTGCGCAGTTCCTGCCATTATAGCTGCAAACAGCAGCAGAGCCAAAAGACCGCGAAGCGGAAGCTGAAATGCCGTTTCATTGCTGAAAAAAGCATCTGGTACATCTTCATATTCTACGTGAAACGTCGAGCCGCTGTTCATCCAGTCCGTCACCGAAGAAAGAACCGAATCATGGAGCGCGGCAGCATCTGGAATTTCTACATCCCCGCTGTCAAGAATATACTGTTCCAGAACAATCGGCGCGTAAGTGTCAAGAATCGCTGCATACACATCCTCGCGGATCATCGTGTCCAACGTGGTCGCAGCTCCGGTTTCAATTCGGATCAGACTCTGGCTGCCGGAAGAAAAATCGGAAATCAGATGATCTGGAAACAGAAATCCGCACTCAGCAATTCCGGCTTCTACGTCTTGCCGAAGTTCTTCCTCGGAAGAGACCAGGTAAAAACGGTAAAGCCGTCCGGAATGGTTTGCAGTCAGCTGGTCCAGAACCGCCTGCGTCTGCGTATCCGGATCGGCGGCAAACACAGCAGCATCAATCGAACGGGAGGCCGGAAACAGAGCGCACGCCGTGCCAACTGCCAGAATTGCAGCTGCCAGAATCCAGTACAGCGGCCGGCGCAGCGCGCGCTTCATCAACAGAGCAGCCCATGCTGCCGGGTGGAACCGGAAAGGCTTTCGTCTGCGGCTGCCCGCCTCATCCCGCTCTTGTCTTCCCGCGCTTTTCTTCGTTCGTCCAGTGTTCGCCTGCCTTGCGGCATCAAAACGCGTATCAGCAAAAGAATGGTCACCGGCAGAGATACAGGAAAGTGCCAAAAACACCGCAGAAACCAGCGCAAGCGCGCTGATTGCGCCCCAATCCATACCGCCGCAGAGCGCCGTTGTCAGCGCGGACTGAATCATATGCGCCGGATTAACGGTAAACAGCCTGCGGCAGATACGCGGAAGAAACGCCGCAGGAAGCAGACCGCCGCCCGAAAAGACGAGAAGCAGCACAACAAAAAACAGAACCAGCATACTGATCTCACAGGTACGGCAGACACGGCATAAAAACAACTCCAGTGACGCGGAAAACAGGCAGCTGACAGCAAGCGTCAGAAGCAGTGAAACGCCCGGCTTTACTGGAAGGATGGAAACCGGCAGAAGAACAATTAGAAAATATGGAATCAGAAACAGGAAGAATGTCACCACCCATGCGCCGAAAAACGGCGCAGTCCGCATCATACCACGTGAAATACCGCGGTGCAGCAGCGTTTGCTCCACAACCTCCGGCTGTGGAAGCAGGTAGCCGCACAGACAAATCCCGGAAAGCAGGAGTAAAAGCGTCAGCGCACCAGACAGGTACGGCATCCAGTCCGGAACAGAAACCGCCGGATCGCTCTCGGTACCGCCATTGCCGGAAGCCGTCGGATCAGAACCACCTGGCATCGCCAGTGATTCCCGCACAAACAGATCCGATCGGTTTAGTACCATATTAATATAGAGATTGTTCAGCTCGGAATTGGCGCGGTCCTGAATCGCGTCCGAAGCGCCGAGTCCGGCGTAGATATCGTACAGGGCATACACGCCGGCCTGCGCGTCTGAAAGCATATGGGCCAGCGAATCAACCAGATTGCGGAACACAACCGTTTCGACTGACGGTTCTGCCGGGTACAGGATTATGGCTGGAAGGTTCGATCCGTCGCGGATGCTGTGGATCATACCGGCAGGAATCAAAACGGCGGCCTGCGCGTCTCCGGAATCGAGCATTTCGCGTGCCTGTTCCTCACTCTCAACCCGTACAACGGTACACATCCCCTGAAAGCTGTCCATCTGGGAAACCATACTGAGAGCAATACCATAGGTCAAACCGGAGTCCGGAGGGATCGCGACGGCAACCGTAAAAGGAGCGGCAGCCGCTTCCTGTCCGGTATTGTCCGCAAACTGGTCAGAAGCAGTAAAAAAGACCGCGCAGACTGCGGCAAGCAGAACCACAGCGAGAAGCATGCGGCCAAAATACCGGAACGCGCGGCGGATCTGGAACCAGAGATACTGAAATTGAATCGACATGAAAAACTCCCTTCAGGCGTCAAACCGCGCAGCTAATTGCTCCGGCGGGGTATCAGAAGACATTTCCGCAAGCGTACCGTTCTGAAAGACCAGCAGACGGCTGCACAGGGAAAAGTAAGTTTCTTCATGTGTTGCAAGCAGAATCATTTTTCCTTCCTCCTTCAGCAGTTCCACATACCGTCGGATCTCCTCCTTGCCAACCAGATCAAGCGCGGCGGCCGGTTCATCCAAAAGAACAAGCGGCGGGCGCAGCGCCAGCGCGCAGGCAAGGCTCAGTCGTTTCTTCATGCCGCCGGAAAGTGCGGAAACCGGCTTATCCAGAAAGCGGTCAATCGAAAGGCATGCCGGAAAACCGTCAGTCAGATCCTGCTCAAGCGAATACGGGCAGCCGCTGTACCAGAGCCGCAGATGGTCATAGACGGTCATATCGTCAAACAGTGGATTGGTCTGCGGAACATAGCCGATCATCCGGGAACGCAGAGACGGATTGCCGGACAGATCCTGCCCGTCCAGGAAGACCGTGCCGCTATCTGCGGAAAGCTGTCCGGATAAAATCTGCAGCAGCGTAGACTTGCCGCAGCCGTTCGGACCAATCAGACCGAGACACTCACCGGGAGCGGCCTGAAACGAAACATCCTTCAGAACCGGATGCCGGCGATAACTTTTTGCAAGATGAGATACTTCAAACATGAATGAGAGAATCCTCCAATAAAAGAATAATGTGCTCTCGGAATCTCGTTGTACCTGAATTTGCGAGGGGATTTTTTGTCGGAGGTGCCTGAATTTTTGAGGCGTACGCGGCGCGTACGTTGATAAAATTCAGACATCTCCGGCAGAAAATCAGCCGCAAAGGCAGGTGCATAAGAGATTCCGAGAGTACATGAATGCTATACGTTCGGAATCATAGCATAAAGGCGCCGGAAATACAAGCAATCCGGCAGGGGACGACAAAATTTTGCATAAGCGGTTTGCGAATATCCGCTTGACAATTTGAATAATACAACAAAACGATTTACATTTGAAATTTATATATTTCACAAAAAGCAAAAAATATGCCTAAAAAACCAATTCCTTGGCGGGGGGGGGGGGTATTGCCAAACCGGGGAGTGTCTGTTATAATTTAGGGAGCCATAGTGTAATGTGTAATTCCATTGTGGAAATTTGGCGAATAAGGGAATCATTGATTCGGGATGTCTTGGCAGAACGGGGGGTTCGAGGTGTGTTTTTTGACAGAAATTCCGGATCACAGCGTTTTTAGGCTTTTTCGGCGCCTGGTATTGGTGGCGGCAGCTTCGGAAGCGCAGGTTGTAAACGGAGGGAAATAAATGAATAGCGAGTCACCCAGATTGAAATTTCTGGTATTGCCTGATCTTCTTGCAGTAGTGGCAGGATATTGGATAGCGGCTATGGTGCGGTTCGGTACGGAAATGGAACAATGGTCGGCAGGAACGCTGGTTCCGATTCTGTTTCTGCTGTTGCTGTATCTTGTTATCTTTCTGACGGATGCCAGATCAGACGCGGATTTTATGGGACGCGGTCTGGCAAGAGAGCTGGCAGTCACGGTAAAGCGGACTGTGCTTCTGTTTCTGTTTTTTATCGCAGGAGTCTTTCTTGTGCAGGAAACGCAGACGTATTCCAGATTGTTTTATGTGTATGACGCAGGATTAACCGCGGCGCTGATGTATGTGCTGCGTCTGATTGAAAAGAAGCTGATGCGGCATTACGACAGCAAGTCATCTTCTACGCCGAGACTGGTGATTATGACAACATCTTCGCGTGTGGATGAGCTGGCGAAGATGCTTGCGGATCCGACCGGAAGCATGTCCGGGTACCGTATGGCAGGCTGGATTCTGGTTGATGAAGGGTCTGAGGTGATCGGACGAACCCTGAATGGTTACCCGGTCATCGGAAATTACGATACAATGTATGGGTGTGTGACCAACTCGGTCGCGGATGAGATCTACATCAATATTCCGTATGGAAACGGCATGCATGTCGCAAAGGTCATTGAGCAGTATGAGGATATGGGAATTACTGTCAACCTCAACGTCAATGTCTTTGATCTGAAGCTTCGCCATCGCCAGAGAGAGTTGCGCCAGATGGGAGATTATTATGTTGTTTCCTTCCGGCAGACCGTGGTAACGCCGCAGATGCTGTTTATCAAGCGTGTGATGGACATCGCGGGCGGGCTGGTCGGCATCCTGATTACCGCAGTTGTTACGGTCTTTGTAGCGCCGCCGCTTCTGATTGAGTCGCCGGGACCTCTGTTCTTTTCACAGGTCCGCGTCGGCAAGAACGGAAGACGCTTCAAGATATACAAGTTCCGTTCCATGTACCGTGATGCGGAAGAGCGGAAAAAGGAACTGATGGCACAGAATGAGATGAAGGGCCTGATGTTCAAGATGGAGAATGATCCGCGCATCACAAAAGTCGGCCATTTCATCCGCAAGTACAGCATCGACGAGCTGCCGCAGTTCTGGAATGTCTTAAAGGGCGACATGAGCCTGGTAGGAACCAGACCGCCGACACTCGATGAGTTCCTGCAGTATGAGCCGCGCTACAAGCGCCGTCTGAGCATCAAGCCGGGCATCACCGGCATGTGGCAGGCAAGCGGCCGGAGCAACATCAAGGATTTTGAGGATGTTCTGGCGCTGGATCTGGAGTATATCGACAACTGGTCGCTCAGTCTGGACATCAAGATTCTGTTCAAGACTGTTTATGTGGCTGTTTTTGCAAAAGGAGCGTCCTGATAACAGGCGCAGTCAGGAAGTCCGTTTCCGGCAGGACACGGCAGATGCCTGACAGACAGGGGGAAATAAAACCATTATGGAGAAAAATACGACAATGCCGCCGCTGCAGGAGCGGAGAGAGGAAGAAGACGTAATCGATCTGATGGAGATCGGCCGTCTGCTAATGAGCCGTTGGAAACTGATTCTGGTTGCTATGCTTGCTGGAGCACTTGTTACATGTGCCTACTGCGTACTGATGCTGAAGACAAGCTATCAGGCGGAGGCGAGCCTGTACATTACGAACAGCGATTCCCTGCTGACATTTTCTGATCTGCAGCTGAGTTCCGCGCTGACAGAGGACTATGAGTACATCATCAAGAGCCGTACTGTTCTGGAGCGCGTTATTAAAGATCAGGAGCTTGATATCGATTACAAGCAGCTGGCAAACCTGGTAACGGTCAACAACCCGGATTCCAGCCATGTTATTCAGATTCTTGTGACAACCAGCGATCCGGAGATGAGCCGCAACATCGCCAACTCTCTGCTGAATGTCAGCGTTGAGCAGATCAATCAGATTGTCGGAAGCGGCATGCCTAATGTGATTGATGAGTCTGTCATCAATTCAGTTGCGGAGATCCGTCCGAGCGTTGTGAAGTACACGGCAATCGGCCTGATGCTTGGCTTTGTTCTTGCGGCAGGCATCCTGATTATCCGCATGCTGATGGATACTACGATTAAGTCGGAGGAGGAGATCGAGCGCTACCTGCAGGTACCGCTGCTTTCCAGCATTCCGTATACAAGAAACTTTGGAAAGGAGGACTAAGCGATGGCAGAAGAAACCTTTCAGAGAGACCGTTCCCGTGCATCACGCCGGGTAACGCCGAAAATCGCTGATCTTCCATTTGCCGCGCAGGAGGCAATCAATGTTCTCCGCGGAAATGTGCAGCTGAGCGGAAGCGATATGAAGCTGATTTCCATTACCAGTGCTTCCAAGAGCGAGGGTAAGTCATCAGTAGCTGTCCAGCTTGCAAAGAGCATGGCAGGCCTGAAGCGCCGTACTCTGTACATGGACTGTGATATCCGTAAGTCCAAGACGCTTCGCCGTTACCACATCGAGGAGCGCACAGTCGGCCTGACTGAGTATCTGTGCGGCCGCTGTCAGATTGAAGATATCGCATACCGCACGGACAATCCGTGGATGGATATGATCTTTACCGGCGAGGTTGCGCCCAATCCCAGTGAGCTTCTGACAAGTGATCTGTTTGATCAGCTGCTGGAGTGGGCAAAGGAAAACTACGACTTCGTTATTGTTGATACGCCGCCGATCAACGCTGTTATTGACGGCGCGCTGATCAGCAAGCGCTGCGATGGCACGGTCATGGTCATCGAGTGCGGCATTACCGAGCGCGCGCAGGCAATCCGCATGCGCCGTCAGCTGGCCTACGCAAACGTTAAAGTAATCGGAGCTGTCCTTAACAAGGTTGGCATGGAGTCCAAGGGCTACGGCTACGGATATTACGGCTACGGTTATGGATACGGCCAGGAAAAGGAAGACAAAGGCAAAAAGAAGAAAAAGAAATGAGCCACCATCATCACAGAAGAAAAAGCAGGCTCCGCCGGTTTCAGCACTGGATGAAGAAAAACCAAAAGATGCTGCTGTGCTGCGCGGCCTTGTGCGTGGGAACAGCGGCGGCTGTCACCGGGTTTGTCATGTGCAGCCTGAATGAACAAAAAGGCCGCCAGGTTACGGCGGGCAAAGCGTCAGATACCGGAGCCGGTTACCGCTACCTGACATCAAACGGAAAGACGTATCAGTACAACAACCGGATCACGACGATCCTTTACGCCGGTCTGGATTCCCAGGATCCGCTGGAGCAGACAGCGGCATACGGCGATAAGGCCAGGGCGGACAGCATCATGCTGCTGATCCTGGACGAGCGCAGCAAAGAGATGTCTGTGCTTGCGATCAGCCGTGACACGATGACAGATGTTCATCGCTACACAAGAACCGGCAAGGACATGGGAACCTACAACACCCATCTCGGCTATGCCTACACCTACGGAGACGGCGGGAAAGCAAGCTGTGAAAATCTGGAGCGCGCGGTCAGCGATCTGATCGGCGGGCTGCCAATTACGTATTATCTGGTATCCAATCAGACCTCGATTCCGATGATCAATAGCCTGGTCGGCGGTGTTACCGTCACCGTACCAAACAACGACCTGGCAGATCTTCATCCGGAATTTACCGAAGGAAACGTCGTTACGCTTGACGGCTCCAATGTCAGGGACTTTGTCCAGCACAGAGACATCGGAGAGACCTTCAGCAATAGCGGTCGTATGGAGCGCCAGAAGACATTTGTCCAGGCATTTATCAGTCAGTTCCGCCAGACCGTAACGGATGATCCGAACGGTGTATGGGACAGCCTGGAGTCTATGAATGAGTGGATGCAGACTGATATTACAAAAAGCAAGTACCTGTCATTGACAGACACCATAAATCAGGTGAGCTTTGCTGATGACAGTTACTATATTCTGGAAGGAACGGACAGCCAGGGAGAGCTTCATGACGAGTTCAGCTATAATGAAGATGCTCTGCAGGAACTGATCCTTCGTCTGTTCTACCGGGAAGTATAATATGTTCCGCACGATCTTTGCGGCAGAGCGGTCTGAATAATCCAGACGGGCCGCAAGGCAGCAGGAAGGTCGCAGAGGGGCGATGGCTGCGGAACAATCCGCCAGCAGGAAAGGAGAAAGTATATGAGAAAGTTTACAGCAGGGGTCTGCGCACTGGTTCTGGCAGCGATGCCGGCAATGACAGCACTGGCAGCACCGAGCATCGGAAGTGAGGGACCGAAGGATCCGACCGCGGCGAGCGGCGTACTGACTCCCGGAGAAACACTGATTATTCAGGATGCGGCAACCGAGGATTATGCAGATGCGAATGTAGCAGACGTTATCAACCGTTTCAATGACAAGGACAGCGTTATGAGCGTTCTGGACGTAAATAATGATGTTATGCTTGATCTCTCTGCAGAGTTGACTTCTGATTTGCAGGATCTTGAGAGCAATGAGAAGCTTACCGTAGCAAATATCGGCGCAGTTGCGTATGAAAAGGAAGAGGTTACTTCCATCGTAGCTGACTTCAACAAGGCATTCGGAACCTTCCAGAAGGAAGCAAGCGAGACCGGCGAGACCATTTACACCGCTTCTTCCAAGACAATCGGCGATCTGCTTCTGGACGCTGCGTTTGTAGCAAAGACAGCTCCGACCACCGAGGATCTGAAGGACGGACAGACACTGGTACTGAAGAATTCCGATTCTGACCGTTACGCTTCCAAGGATGTTAAGAAGGCAGTTGAAGACTTCAACAACAGCAGAAAGAATGTTACCGCTGAGGACGTTGCGAACGCACTTGGCGCAAAGGACGCAAACCTGCTGAATGGCTACAATGCGCTGACCAAGTTCATGGATCTTGCAGTTGAAGAGGATGACGAGCTGAGCTTCACCAGCGATAAGCTGACCGCAACCCTGACGATCGGAACCGCAAAGGGCCAGAAGGCAGAGGACCTGGTACTGGTGCTGATCGATCCGGAGACTGGTGATCTGTATTACTTCACACCGGACGAGTTTGATGAGGAAACCGGCGAGATGACCGTAACCCTTCCGCGTACCGGCGTACTGGCAGTTCTGACCAAGGCTGAGGTTGCAGAGACTACCGCAGAGACAAACAAGGGAACCGAGATTGCACCGGCAGATTACAAGGCGTTAACTCCGTTCGCTGATCTGGTTATCGAGAAAGACGACGAGTATGAGCTGCGCGAGACCGGCGAGTTTACCGCAACCCTTACCTTCGATTCGCTGAAGGGTATGGATCAGGAAGATCTGCTGATCGTAACGATCGATCCGGAAGATGGAACCGTATCCTACATCGAACCGGATGAGTTTGATCCGGAGACTGGAGCTGTAACAGCATCCTTTACTCACCTGGGCGCGTTCACCATTGCTTCCAAGGCAGAGCTTGAGGAAGTACCGGAAGAGACGAACAAGGGCAACGTTGTTCTTCCGCAGGAATACGATTCGCTGATGCCGTTCGTTGACCTGGCTCTGGAAAAGAACGCGAAGATCACCTACGACATGGACGGAAACGCACAGGTTACCTTTACCTCTGAGTACACCATCGGTATGGATGCAGACCAGCTTCTGATCATGACCATCGACCAGGAAACCAGAGAGAAGAAGTATCTGGAATTTGATGAGTTCGATCCGAAGACCGGCGAGATCACTGCAACCTTCGAGAACCTTGGACCGTTCACCATCATTGGAACCTTCGAGGACGAGGAAGAGGACGCTGAGACTGAGACCGAGGCTGAATCTGAGGCAGAGACCGAAGAGGAAACTGAGACCAGCGCGCAGTAATTGACAGAATAAAATCCGGAGCATCGTATCCTGGCAGACCTGCCAGGATACGCGGTTCCGGCTGCAGTGGTTACTTGATAATCCGCAGCTGAAAGCCTGCTGTGGAGCAACCGGAATTCAATGGTCCGGCGCGCTCCGGCGGACTGCTGCGACCCAATGGAATTGTAAACGAGGGACAATTTATGGCAAAAAGATCAGATCGACAAAGACAAAACAGCCCTGTTTCCGCAATCCTTTACGCTGTGGCAATCATTGCGCTGGCTGCCTGCATCGTTGGCCTGGTTTATTATTCCAGGACACAGCGGAAGGAAGAGGCAAAGCGCCTGAGCGAGCTGGCAAGGGAAGAATCGCTTCAGCAGGAAGAACTGCCGGATGAGCAGACAGAAGCAGAGTCCGAGTCCGCTGCGGAAGCGCAGAATGAAACGGAACCGTCAGCGACAGAAACCGGATCATCTGCAGCCGTCAATGACACTTCAGCAACGGAATCAGACGGGAATAAAAGTATCTTAGAGGAAGACGCCAAAGCAGCGGCGGCTGTATCTGCGGACGCAGGATCCACGGCAGGCGCTTCTGCCTCCGGAACTTCCAATTCCTCTGACGCAGCTGAGTCTGCCAGTGCATCCATATCCGGAAGAACCGGTACTTCGGATGCATCTGCATCTGAACCGGCATCATCTGATTCCACCACAGCAGAAAACAAAGGAAACCAGGCGAAGAAAAACGATTGGAAGCAGGACAACATCCTGGTTCTGAACGGAACCGGAACTTCTGGTGTGGCAGGCTACTGGAAAGGTATCTGTGAGAATGCCGGATGCGAGCATGTGGCGGCGGCAACTTATCGGGGATCCATCGAACCGCATACCGTTGTATATGCAGAAGAAGGCATCGATGCGCAGGGCGTGAAGGAGATCTTCCCGGACGCTGAAATCCGGACAGGCTCTGTCACCGAAAACATCATTGCCGCAGACGGCCAGAATTATCAGATCTGGATTGTCGTAGGAAAGCAGGATGCCAGAAACCACTGATAACAGAAATTTTCCCAGCCACTGATCCTTTTCAAATATCCCGGAATGTATTTGAAAAATCGGTCAGAAATGCACAGATCTCTTGACATTTATACCAGATCGGACTATTCTGTTAAACGAAGATTTTGTCTGAGCATTCAGACAAAACAAGAATCCTGTCGGATGATGGGGCAGCAGTCCGAAGCAGCTGGCGGTAAAACAGATCATGAGGAAGGTAATCACATATTTTGATAACTGAACAATGGT
>CAJMMH010000044.1 GCA_905214365.1 uncultured bacterium | reverse complement strand
CGTCCATGCATTAGCTTGTCCATACCCTCCTGTACAATCTTCTCTGTTCTGGTATCGATGGAAGATGTCGCCTCGTCCAGAATCAATACCGGCGGATCAGCAACTGCAGCTCTCGCAATCGCAAGCAGCTGACGCTGTCCCTGACTCAGATTGCTTCCATCTCCGGTCAGTACCGTCTGATAGCCTTCCGGAAGACGATCAATAAAGCTGTCCGCATTGGCAAGCTTTGCTGCCGCGTATACTTCCTCATCGGTTGCGTCCAGGCGTCCGTAACGGATATTTTCCATAACGGTTCCGGTAAAGAGGTGGGTATCCTGAAGAACGATGCCGAGCGAATGACGCAGGTCATCCTTTTTGATTTTGCTGATGTTGATGCCATCGTAACGGATTTTTCCTTCCTGAATATCATAGAAACGATTGATCAGGTTGGTAATCGTTGTCTTTCCGGCTCCGGTTGATCCAACAAATGCAATCTTCTGGCCCGGCTTCGCGTACAGACTGACATCATGCAGTACAATCTTTTCCGGAATGTATCCAAAGTCAACATCCTCAAAGACAACTTCACCCTTCAGCTCCTGATAAGTAACAGTTCCGTCTGCCTGGTGCGGATGCTTCCATGCCCAGGTTCCGGTGCGCTTCGTCACCTCGGTCAGGCTGCCGTCTGCTTCTTTTCTTGCACGGACAAGGGTAACGTAACCCTCATCTACCTCCGGCTTCTCATCAAGCAGGCGGAATACACGCTCCGCTCCGGCAAGCGCCATGATGATGCTGTTGAACTGCTGGCTGATCTGATTGATCGGCATGTTGAAGCTCTTGTTGAAGGTTAGGAAGCTGGCAAGCTTTCCGACTGTCAGTCCGGTCCAGCCGTTCAGCGCAAGGATACCGCCAACGGTCGCGCAGAGAACGTAACTCATGTTTCCGAGCTGCGCGTTGATCGGGCCTAAGATGTTGGAATACCGGTTCGCACGGTCCGCATTCTCAAACAGCTCGTTGTTTCTGCGGCGGAACTCTTCAATTGCCGCTTCTTCGTGACAGAATACCTTGACAACCTTCTGGCCGTCCATCATTTCCTCAATGTATCCGTTGACATTTCCAAGCGCGCGCTGCTGGCCAACAAAGTTGCTGCCGGAAAGCCCCGCTGCTTTGCTGGTCGCCAGCAGCATGAGAGATACCATAATCAGTGTTACCACAGTCAGCGGAACACTCAGCATAATCATACTGATAAATACGCTGACAATCGTAATCGCACTGTTAAGCAGCTGCGGAATCGACTGGCTGATCATCTGACGGAGCGTATCAATATCGTTGGTATAGATAGACATGATATCGCCGTGCGGATGCTGGTCAAAATACCGGATCGGCAGGCTCTCCATGTGGGAAAATAGCGCGTCTCTGAAATTGCGCATCATACCTTGGGTAATGACAACCATGATTCTTGACTGTACATAAGCGGCTGCGACACCAGCTGCATAGAAGCAGGCAACTCTGGTGATCGCACTGATCAATCCGGAAAAATCCGGAGACTGTTTACCGATTAACGGCATGATGTACTCATCAATCAGCGTTTTCATAAACATGGTTCCCTGCACACTCGCAAGGACGGTAATTATAATGCACGCTACTACAACAACCGCGAGCGGTGCATAATCCTTCAATACAAATTTCATCAGCCGGATAAACAGCCCCATCGGATTTTCCAGCTTCGGTCTCGGACCTCTCGGTCCCCTTCCCGGTCCTCTTCCAGGTACAGGAGAACTATTTCTGCGATTTTCCTGATTTTCTGCCATGTTTACTCCGCTCCCTTCTCGTCAAAATCGCCGCCGCCCTTGGTCTGCTGCTCATATACCTCGCGGTAAATCTGATTGTTCTTCAGCAGATTGGCAGGAGTATCAAATGCATTGATTGTTCCGTCATCCATAACAATGACGCGGTCCGCATGCTCGATACTGGAAACGCGCTGCGCGATGATCAGCTTAGTCGTTCCCGGAATTTCTTCGGCAAACGCCTTCCGAATCTTTGCATCTGTCGCTGTATCAACAGCGCTGGTGCTGTCATCCAGAATCAGAATCTTCGGTTTCTTTAACAGTGCGCGAGCAATGCAGAGACGCTGCTTCTGTCCGCCGGATACATTGGAGCCGCCCTGTTCGATATATGTCTCATACTTCTCCGGCATCTTTTCAATGAACTCATCCGCGCAGGCCAGACGGCAGGCGCGAATACATTCCTCCTTTGACGCGTTGGCATCGCCCCAGCGCAAATTCTCCAGAATGGTTCCGGAAAACAGGACATTCTTCTGCAGGACAACAGATACCTCATTTCGCAGGGTTTCCATATCGTAGCTTCTGACATCTTTTCCGCCGACGCGCACACATCCATCCGTTACATCATACAGACGGCTGATCAGGTTGACCAGACTGGTCTTCGCGCTTCCGGTTCCTCCGAGAATACCGATTGTCTCTCCGGAATGAATCTCCAGGCTGATATCAGACAGCACCGGCTTCGCGCTGGTAGAATTGTAGCGGAAGTTTACATGCTCAAAGGAAATGCTTCCGTCCGGTACTTCATAATCCGGATTCTCCGGATTGGACAGGTCACTGGTTTCATTCAGAACTTCACAAATACGTTCCGCGCTCGCGGCACTCATCGTAACCATAACAAAGATCATGGAGAGCATCATCAGGCTCATCAGGATGTTCATACAATAGGCCAGCAGACTCATCAGCTCGCCGGTTGTCAGCGAATTGGCAACAATCATCTTCGCGCCGATAAAGCTGATCAGAAGGATACAGCTGTATACGGTAAACTGCATCAGAGGATTGTTCAGTGCAAGGACATTCTCCGCTTTCGAGAAAAGCTTGTACAGGTTACTGCTTGCTTTCTTGAACTTATCGACCTCATAATCCTCGCGGACATACGCCTTTACAACACGGATTGCCGATACGTTTTCCTGCACGCTCGCGTTCAGGTCATCGTACTTGCGGAAAATCCGGCGGAAGGTTTTCATGGTACGGCCAGCGATGGTAAACAGGCAGATGCCAAGGAAAATAACCGCAATCAGATAGATGCTCGCGATTCTTGCATTAATAAAGAACGCCATGCACATCGCGCAGATCAGAGAGAACGGCGCGCGGATGCACATACGCAGAATCATCTGATACGCGTTCTGGATGTTGGTAACATCGGTAGTCAGGCGTGTTACCAGTCCGGCCGTGCTGAACTTATCAATGTTAGAAAACGAAAAACTCTGAATGTTGACATACATTGCTTCTCTCAGGTTTCTCGCGAAACCGGTTGACGCTCTCGCTCCAAAGTAGCCGCCTCCAAGTCCTGCCGCAAGTGAAATTGCCGCAGCAACGACCATCAGCGCTCCCATCAGATAAATATGATTCAGGTTTCCCGCCTGAATACCGTCATCGACAATTGACGCCATCATCAACGGAATGACCATTTCCATGATGACCTCAACCATCATGCAGATCGGCGTAATGATACTCGCACGCTTAAATTCTTTTACCTGCGCGCCAAGCGTTTTCAATACGCTTTTGCTTCCTTCTTTCTTCATGTAAGGAATGCTCCTTTCTTGATATATGCAATATGCTTCTGTTTGCCGCTTTTTTGATTGTTTTCCAAACACCGGTCAAACGCTTTTACTGCTCTTTTTTACATATGTTCCAGATTATCCTGAATCCGCTTTAACAGCGCGTACAGCTGATCCAGCTCTTCTTCACTGAAGCCCTGCTTCATCTGTGTTTCCAGCTCTTCGATATTTTTCTTTGCCTGCTGGTTGAACTGCCGGGCCTTTTCCGTCAGCTGGATCCGCTTCAGTCTCGCATCCTGCTTGACGGATGTGCGAGTAATCAGTCCGTTCTTTTCCATGACCTGAAGCGTACTGGAAATCGTCGCTCTGGAAACATGAAATTCCTCTTCGAGATCCTTCTGGTAAATATCCCGGTTCTGATTATGATCCATAAACCGGATAATCCAGTGCTGAACCTGCGTAATGCAGCCCATATTTTCTTCCCGTCTAACGCGCATTACCGCGTCGATCATATTCTGTGTCCGGTGGATCGCAAAACCGATATGACGGTGCTTTTCCCACTCGGTCCACTCACAGCTCTCCTTATCCTGCCTGCTGCAGCAGCCTTTTTTCTGTTCCTCGTATTCCTTCGTTTCTGTCTCCTCCCTTCCTCAAATTTACTCTAATCACTGACTGTCAGTGGCTTGATTGTCAGTTAATTGATTGTTAGTTATCTTACAATTATCAGTGATTATTATACTCTGTTTTTTTGTTCTGTCAACTACTTTTTCCTTCCACCGCAGCTGCATAAATAGACTTTTACGGATCCGTACTGCGAAGCAACGGTAAAATTCCTTTTTATGCCGAAAAAAAGGATCCCGGTTTCTTCCAAACCAAAGATCCTTCCGCTTTCAATCCATGCGGATATTCGCAATCCGCTTCGCTGCCTGCTCCCGCAGTCAACCCGCACGCTCTAGCCTCAGTGCGTGCTTCCAGTCGCTTCCTTCCGGTCGCCTTCTCCGCTTTCGAGAAGCTTTGCCGTCTCTTCTACAGCTGCTTTGAGTCCCTCTCTAATCAGGGAAAGCGGCAGCGACGGCGTTGACGAGGAACGGCCGAGCACCTGTCCGCACTCAAACGGAATATGGATAAATCCCCCCTGTACGCCCGGATACTCATGTTCAAGCAGATACAGCAGATGATACATAATGTTGTTGCAGACATACGCGCCTGCGGTATAGGAAACTGCTGCCGGTACGCCCACGCTGCGGATTGCCGCAGCAACTGCCTTTACGGGAATCGTTGCGAAGTATGCGGCTGGGCCGTCTTCGCGGACTGGTTCGCCGCTGAAGGAAACACCTGCATTGTCCGGTACTGACGCGTCCTTAACATTGATCGCTACAAGCTCCGGCGTCACTGCCGCCCTGCCGCCTGCCTGGCCGACACAGATGACCGCATCCGGCTTTTCTTCCTCGATTGCCTGCTTTAAAAGTACGGCAACACGGTCGTACTCAACCGGCATTTTCCGTACCCGGATGTTCGCATGCTCCGTTGTCTCCGGAAGTCTGGACACCGCTTCCCAGGACGGATTGACTGAATCCGGTCCAAATGGTTCAAATCCTGTTACTAAAATTGTTTTCATCGCTTTTCCCTCATCAAATTTTATGGCACGCTACCATATGATTGCCGCCGACCATTTCCAGCTTCGGATCCTCGCTTCTGCAGCGGTCATCCGCATACGGGCAGCGGGCACAGAACTTGCAGCCCGGAGGCGTATTGATCGGGCTCGGAACCTCGCCCTGCAGGTGGATTCTAGTCTTTGACCAGTTCTGATCCGGATCCGGCTTCGGGATTGCAGAAAACAAAGCCTTGGTATACGGATGCAGCGGGTTGCGGTAAATCTCATCGCTTGACGCCATCTCTACCATCGAGCCAAGATACATAACGCCAATGCGGTCTGAAATATGATGAACCATCGACAGGTCATGGGAAATGAACAGATACGCATGGCGGCTCTCTTCCTGTACCTTCATCAAAAGGTTGACTACCTGCGCCTGAATGGACACGTCAAGCGCGGCAATCGGCTCGTCACAGACGATAAACTCCGGCTCTACTGCAAGCGCGCGGGCGATTCCGATACGCTGTCTCTGTCCGCCGGACAGCTCATGCGGGAAACGGGACGCGTAATCCTGCGTCAGTCCGACCTTATGCAGCAGATCGCGCACCTTCTCATCTGCTTCCTTCTTCGTATAATGGAAATGAACTTCCATTCCTTCTTTAATAATGCTTCCGATCGTCATACGCGGATCAAGACATGCGTACGGATCCTGGAAAATCATCTGCGCGTTCTTCTTGAACTGAAGCTTCTGCGCGCGGTTAAATCCGGTAATGTCTTTTCCATCATATAAAATCCGTCCGGACGTCGGCCTGGTGATGCCGAGGATGCTGCGACCGGTTGTCGATTTGCCGCAGCCGGACTCTCCGACCAGACCGAAGGTTTCGCCTCTTGCGATGGAAAACGATACGTCGTCCACCGCTTTTACCACGCGGTTCTTGCTCAGCGTAAAGTACTGCTTCAGATTCTCTACCTCCAACAGGTTATCCTGCTGTATGTGTTCGTATTCCATCATTCCTCACCTCCGATTCCGACCGGGCGCTGTACCTTCGGTGCCTGCGGATGCTGCAGCCAGCACGCAACCCGATGGGTCCCGCTCTTCTGTGTAATCTGCGGCTGCTGCTGCTTGCAGATCGGCATGCAGTACTCGCAGCGGGACGCGAACGGGCATCCCTTCTGCTCTAACAGCAGATCCGGCGGCGTTCCCTTCAGGGAATACAGCCGTCGTTCGTTGGAATCCTCTCTCGGAATGGAACGCAGAAGCGCCCAGGTATACGGATGATCACACTCCTTGAAAATCTCCTGCTTGGTTCCTTCTTCTACGATCTGACCTGCGTACATAACCTGAATCCGGTCCGCGAAATCCGCAACGATTCCAAGGTCATGCGTTACCAGGATGATCGCGGTTCCCAGACGCTCCTTCAGATCTCGGAGCAGATCAAGTACCTGCGCCTGAATGGTTACGTCAAGCGCTGTGGTCGGCTCATCAGCAATCAACAGTTTCGGGTTGCACGCAAGCGCGGTCGCAATGACAACACGCTGGCGCATACCGCCGGACAGCTGATGCGGATATGCCTTCACGCGCTCTTCCGGCGTCGGAATCTCTACCATACGGAGCAGATCAACTGCCTGCTTTACCGCCTCTTTCATTGAGATTCCCTTGTGGATCATCAGACATTCTCCGACCTGCTTTCCGATTGTCATCGTTGGGTCAAGCGAAGTCATCGGATCCTGAAAGATCATACCGATCTGCGCGCCGCGGAACGCGTTCAGCTGCTTTTTGTTCAGCGCCATAACATCTGTTCCATCGAACATAATTTTTGATCCGGGCATTACCTCCCCGGATGTACGGTCAAACAGACGCATCAGCGCCTTTGCCGTTACAGACTTGCCGCAGCCGGACTCTCCGACTAAAGCCAGGGTCTCGCCCCGCTCTACGCCAAAGGTAATCCCGCGGACTGCCTTTACTTCTCCTGCGTAGGTATGAAAGGATACCTGCAGATTTTCTACTTCTAGTAACCGGCTCATACGTCCACCTCCTTACCGGCGCAGCTTCGGATCAAGCGCATCGCGCAGACCGTCGCCGAACAGGGTGAATGAGAGCATAGTCAGACCGATCATCACCGCCGGGAAAATTAACTGATAGGGATAAAAGAACATCGTCTGCTGCGCCGCCGACGCCAGCACGCCCCAGCTGGTATTCGGGGACTTGATGCCAAGACCAACGTAGCTCAAAAACGCTTCACTGAAAATATAGCCAGGAATACGGAACGTCAGGTTGACGATGATAACACTCATGGTATTCGGAATCATGTGGCGGAGAATAATCTTCCAGCTGCTGACGCCAAGCGTCTGCGCCGCGATGACATACTCGCTGTTTACTAACTGCAGAATCTGTCCGCGCACCAGTCTCGCGGTCGAACACCATCCGACGATACATAGTGCCAGCAGGATGCTTCCGATTCCGGAATCATCCAGAATCAGGGAAAGCAGGATAACAACAATCAGATACGGAATGCTGCTGATGATCTCAACGATACGCATCATAATCGAATCCACTCTTCCGCCCGCGAACGCGGAAACGCTTCCATAAATACTTCCGACTATCGTCGTAATCACTGCGCCGACAACGCCGATGATGATGGAAACACGGCCGCCCATCCAGATTCTCGCAAACAGGTCTCTTCCGAGCTGATCGGTTCCGAACCAGTGCTTTGCACTCGGAAACTGGTTCATATCCGCGCTCATCTTATCAAAGGAATACCCGCTGATCGCAGGTCCGAAAATTGTCAGAAATACAATAATCAGCAGAATCACCATCGCAATAATTGCCAGATGATTCTGTTTGAGACGCCTCCAGGCATCCTTCCAGTAGGTTGTCTGCGGACGCGCAATCACTTCGCTGTCCGCATCGTCGCACCCTTCGATCGTAAACAGCTCGTCCGCCAGTCTGGTTTCTTCTTTCATATGCCTTTCCTCCTGTTATTTGCTCTGTCCCAGCCGGATTCTCGGATCAATAATCACATAAAGAATATCAACAATCAGCAGGGAAAGGATGTACACGCCGGTATAGAACATGGTACATCCGATAATCATCGGAAAGTCTCTGTCCGAAACAGACGTAATGTAATAGCTTCCAAGACCCGGAATACTGAAAATTGACTCAATAATGAAGGAACCGGTGAAAACATCGGCAACATTCGGGCCAAGAATCGTCAGAGACGGCAGAATTGAATTTCTCAGAATATGTCTGCGGACAATCATACCGAAACTCATTCCCTTTGCCTGCGCCATTGTGATGTAATCCTGGTTCACAACGTCAAGCACGCTTGAACGCATATACCGGGTATAGGTTGCCAGCGGAGAAAGGCTCATACAGAGGATCGGAAGCACCATATGCTTCGGGTCGCCCCATCCCATCGTCGGCAGAATCGGAAACTTAACGGTCAGAAGATACTGCAGCACCGACGCGATTACAAATACCGGAATGGAAACACCGAGGATCGCAATCAGGCTGATCAGCTTATCCGGAAGCGAGTTCTTTTTCAGTGCGGAAATAACGCCAAACATAACACCGATTACAAACCCGACCGCTACGGCAATCAGACCGATCTCACCGGAGCAGGACGCATACTTGCGAATGACATCAAGAACCATACGGCCAGGATAACGGATTGATTCGCCGAGCGTACCTTCTGTCACAATGCCCTTGATGAAAACCAGGTACTGCTCTACCACCGGTTTGTCCAGACCATACTTGGCATAGTAATTGGCCTTTGTCTGTTCGGGAAGCTTCTGTACCAGAGCAGTCAGCGGATCTCCCGGAATATTGTGCATCAGGAAAAAGGTGATTGTCGTAACTACAAAAAGTACAAAGATCATATAGCCTGCACGTTTTGCAATGTATTTTGCCATTTCCTGTTCCTCCTCTCATTTCTTATGCGCGGTCAGCGTCCTGCTGTTTCGGAACATGTTTGTATGCTCCCGGACTCCTGCTATTCCTAAATCTTCAGGGAGGTTTTGACCGTACATGTTTCGCGGCGCTTCAGCCGCTGCGTACAGCATACATAAGCCGAAGAAAACCAGGAGACCCCTTTGTTCTCCTGGTTTTCTTCGCGCAGCCGCCCTTTTCCCCAGACGGCTGCACTGCCGGATCACGCGTTCCGGCCGCTTTTTCTGCCTTAGTTCTCTACATATACTCCCTTATGTCCAGCAGTGGAGAATACATCGTAATCCCAGCCCTTGATGTTGGACCGAAGTACGATCTTCTTTACCTGATAGTAGATCGGGGAAATCTGGCACTGATCAACCATGATCATCTTTTCAGCCTCTCCGTAAAGCTCAAAACGCTCTTCCGCATCGGTAGAACGGTTTGCCTTGTTTACGATCTCGTCATACGCATCGGTGTAAAGGAAGCACGGCATCTGAGCGGAATCACTCAGGAACAGGTTGAACAGGAAGGAAATATCAACCTCACCGGACCATGCAAGAGACGCGATCTGGAAATCACCGGCCTTGCAGTCGTTCCAGAAGGTTGCCCACTCAGTCTGATCCGGAACAACGGTAACGCCGAGCGTGCTGCCCCATGCTTCCTGCATCAGAGCCATCTGGTTGTTGGAGGAAGCGGATGTGCTTCCAAGGCTGAAGGTTACAGTCAGCTTGGACGGATCCGGATCCATGCCGAGTTCCTCAAGGCCTTCGCTCAGAAGTGCCTTCGGATCCGGGGTCTCCTCAATCAGCTTCTTTAACGGCTCTTCAACCTTATCCCGGAAAGAAACGCCGTCAATACCGATTGCGCTTGAAAGCAGGCCGTAAGCCGGAATCGAAACGCCGTGAGTCAGTACCTCAGCATACAGCTCTCTTGCGACTGCGATAGAGAATGCCTGACGGACCTTCAGATTGGACATAACCGGATCCTCGCAGTTGAACAGAACGAAGCCAAGGGTCGGAGTCACAACATCAGTGATTGTCATATCGTCTCTGCTCTCAAACTCACTGATGTACTCAGGAGTCGTGGTTTCCATGTAATCCAGAGTTCCGTTGAGCATTGCGCTGTACAGAGCATTCGAGTCATTATTGAAGGTAACGTTGATCTCTTCCAGCTTCACGCTGTCCGCATCCCAGTACTGATCATTCTTTACCATGGTTACATAGCTGTTGTGCTCCCACTCGGTTACTTTGAACGGTCCACAGCTTAAGAACTTGTCTGCGTCAATACCATAGGAATCACCGCACTCTTCTACAAAATCCTGTCTCTGCGGATACATCGGAACAACCTCCAGAAATGCCGGAGTTACCTCATTCAGCTTTACAACCAGAGTCTTATCATCCGGAGCGGTTACGCCCAGTTCAGAAATGTCCTTCTCACCGGCATTGATCGCCTCTGCATTCTCAATGCAGTACAGATCAGATACATAGCCGTAAGCGGTGTTCGGATCTACCATACGCTGGAAGGAATACAGGTAGTCCTGTGCGGTTACCGGCTCACCGTCTTCCCAGTAGTTCTCACGCAGGGTAAAGGTATAAGTCAGCGCGTCCTCGTCATACTCATAAGACTCGCAGCCTGCCTCAACGGTCTCGCCGTTCTCAATACGGAACAGCGGCTCGGAAGCATCCCACAGAATAAACTTTCCTGACTCGTCAATAGTCGGAGCAACACGATCCAGAGTTGCCGGCTCGTTGGAACGATAAATGTTGATCACCTGCTCGGTGTCGCCCTCTGCCATAGCAGGAACTGCACCTGCCACCGATCCGATGGTCATTGCTGCACATAATGCCAATGCTGATACTTTTTTCATCATCTTTCCTCCTCTGTGTCCTTTTCAGTAACCGCTTTTCCGCTGTCCGCTTTTCCTGATGTCAGGCGTCTGTGCGCCAGTTCTGTCTGATGTCTTTGCTTTTCGGCGAAAAAAGGGACTTCTTGCGTATTTCTACCAAGAAGCCCCATCGCTACTATTGTGCTTATTATATCCTCATTTCTGTTTCCTGTCAACCGACAATTTTGTACAGTTTTTCACTTTTTTTCACATCTTTTTTTGTAATATGGAGTGAAATTAATCTGTTGTCTGTGTGATTTTATCCTGGAATTTCAAATGGAATTATCTAATAAGCCACATTTCATGAGTCAATCGGATATTCACAATTGAAGCAGGGAACTTCCTTGATTTGTTAAATTTATATAGTCCGACCGGCAGCTGCTGGAACAGAAAAGCCCCGGAGACGGCTCTCGTCTCCGGGGAAATGAGGGGATCTATGATGATCCGGAACGCAGGGTTCCGAATTCACGCGTTTTCTTACTTTCTCAGGTTCAGATACATCGGGCCGTATGCCGCGCATGCTCTGTAGTCCTGGCCTTCCTTGTCCATGCCGAACGCGTTCCATGCTGCTGGACGGAAGATCTTCTCTTCCGGTACGTTATGCATGCTTACCGGGATGCGGAGCATGGAGCACAGAGTAATCAGATCCGCGCCGATATGGCCATAGCTGATTGCGCCATGGTTTGCGCCCCAGTTATTCATGACATCATACGCAGTCTTGAACGGACCCTCCTTGCCATCACAGCGCGGTGCGAACCAGGTACACGGCCAGGTATAATCGGTACGCTTCCACAGCTTATCGGAAACCGCCTCTGGAAGCTTTACGGTCCAGCCTTCCGCAATCTGTACAACCGGTCCGAGTCCCTTTACCAGGTTCAGACGCATCATCGTTACCGGCATCTCTGCATCGGTCAGGAAACGGGACGAGAATCCGCCGCCTCTGAAGTATCCGGAATCAGCCGCGTTCCAGGTCGTTGCCTTCAAAATTGCGTCCATATCCTTCTCGTTGACCTCATACCACGGCTTCATCACCGAATTGCCATCGGCATCCTTTGCCTGGCCGCATGCGTCAAGGCAGGCAGCTCCGGAATTGATCAGGTGGATAAATCCGCCAGACTCCTTCGCAACACCCTCAATGTCATAGCCAGTTGCCTTCTTGACTGCCTCCGGGCTCCAGTAGGTGCGGACATCCGCGAAGATCTGCGCGCGGTTGGTCAGAAGCTTCATAAACAGCATACCGAGACCATTGAGAATATCATTCTCCGTTGCAAGGACGTACGGCTCTCTTGCTCCGTTCCAGTCAAAGGAGGTGTTAAGCAGAGCCTCTGCGAAATCGGCGTTCGGATAGAAGTCTGTCCACTGGCGCTGTCCCTGGAAGCCTGCCGCAATCGCATTGTGGCCGACCATTTCCTCTTCGCAGCCCTTCGGAAGGTTCTTATTTCCGTTCATCAGGTCCTTGATGATACACATCATTTTAACAACAAACTTCCAGTCCTCTTCCTTCTGCTCCGGGGTCTTGCGGATCTCTTCCGGATTCTTGTCGAAGCCCTCCGGGCAATGCTCCTTAGTCCATGCAAGCGCGCGCTCAAACTCGTCCTTGTCGTAGATCTCTTCGGTCATACGGCGGATGATCTCAACCTCATCCACAGACTCAACACGCATGCCAAGATACTCTTCGAGGAAATTCGGGTCCATGATGGAGCCGCCGATACCCATGGTAACGGAACCAATCTGCAGATAGGACTTGCCTCTCATGGAAGCTGCGGCAACTGCTGCACGGCCGAAGCGAAGCAGCTTTTCCTTTACATCATCCGGAATCTCAGTCGCGTCTGCCTCCTGTACATCATGACCATAAATGCCAAATGCCGGAAGTCCCTTCTGCGCATGCGTTGCCAGAACGGATGCCAGATAAACAGCGCCCGGACGCTCTGTTCCATTGAAGCCCCATACGCCCTTAATCGTCTTCGGGTTCATATCCATCGTCTCAGCACCGTAGCACCAGCACGGAGTTACTGTCAGCGTAATCTCAACGCCTTCGCGCTTAAAATACTCTTCGCACTCTGCCGCCTCAGCCACACGTCCAATTGTTGTCGGAGAAATGACAACCCTTACCGGCTCGCCGTTGCTGTAGCACAGGTTCTTCTCAAAGAGCTCCTTAGCGGACTTTGCCATATTCATGGTCTGGTCCTCCAGAGACTCTCTTACCTTCATGTATCCTCTTCTTCCATCAATCGTCGGGCGGATACCGATTACCGGATATGCGCCGATCAGTCTGCTTTCTGCCATATATATTCTCCTTTCTTTTTATATGTGCTCTCGGAATCTCGTTGTACCTGAATTTGCGAGAGGATTTTTTGTCGG
>CAJMMH010000043.1 GCA_905214365.1 uncultured bacterium | reverse complement strand
TGTCGGGAATGCATCCAGTTCCTCAGCAAACGAACTGAGCACAACATCTACGGTCGGACTTACAATCTCATAGCTGTAACGGTCATCCGTCCCGATAAACTGGAACGTATCCGTTGAAATCAGAAATGTACGCTGCTCCAGCTTTTCAATGTCAAACGTAATCGTTACTGTTTCGGGTTCTCCATCTGCCAGACTAAGATCAGCCTCCAGATAATCTTCCAGATTCATCACAAAGCTTTTGCTCTCTGTTGCGCCTGAAATATCAAGACCAGCTTTTGGAATCTTAATTGTAGAGACATTGGCCAGAGCTGCTCTCGAACCGGTAACGGTCACAGTCTTCGGTTCATAATCAAAATTGCTGCACACATATCCGGGGGCCGGCTCTCCGCTGTAACGCTCCACGCTGATTCCAATCTGCTTGGAGGTCAGCAGACCAACCGTTACCTCTGCTGTATCCTGACTCAGCTGCAGGTTGGTATTGGAAATCATCCGGTCATTTCCATCATACAGATGAAGATCCGCCGTTACCGACACGTTTTCCTCCGTAATCTTTGACAGATCCACAGCCGCCTTTACCGATGTCAGATTTGCAAAGCTGCTGGTCGGTCCAGTCACACGGACACGAACCGGATTGACTAACAGATCTCCCATCTGGAATCCATCTGCCAGCTCTCCCTGCGCATTGATTTCAATCGGATACATCTCCGACTTAATCGTATCAACAACCACCTCTACGTACCGGGACTGTGTTTTCGGATACTCCCAGTCCTCAATATAGGATGCCGATGATTTCTTCTGTACAACCAGATTAAATTTGGTTGTTTCCGGCGCTTCCCTGATCCCGCTGCCAATATACTCGCTCAGATCTACGGACGCGGTAAAATCATCGGACTTCACCTTGGAGATATTGCTTTTCCGTATCCGGTACGTAATCTGAACCGTCCCCGGCTTTGCCGTTACGACATAATTGTTATCTGTAATCCACGACTCGTCATATACAATCGGAACTGACATCGTTTTGGAAATCAGCGGATCCTGCATATTGCTGAGCACAAGCCAGAGCAGAACCCCCAGCAGCAGACCGATTATCTTCTGCAGCAGATTTTCCGTCAGGAACTGTCTGATCTTACTTTCCATCCTTCTGCCTTCCTTTCCAGAGCAATTTCTTCCGACTGCTCTCCCGGCTGACTTCCGGCTGCGCTTCCAGCATGCGCCGCAGCGTTTCCATATCCAGATTCCGATACAGCTTTCCTTCCTTTGCAACTGACACGCCGCCCGTCTCTTCGGATACAATTACAGTCAGACTGTCGGAAATCTCACTGATCCCGAGTCCCGCGCGGTGTCTGGTTCCCAGCTCTTTGCTGATATTCATATTATCCGACAGCGGAAGATAACAGGTCGCTGCCAGAATCTTCTCCCCTCGGATAATAACCGCCCCATCATGCAGCGGCGTATTATGCTCAAAAATCTGCTCCAGAAGCGGCGCGGAAATGTCCGCGTTCAGCGCAATTCCGGTTGTCACATACTCGTTCAGGAGAATCCTTTTCTCCAGCACAATCAATGCACCCGTCTTGGCACGTCCAAGATTGTAGGAAGACCGGATAATCGCCTCATACATATCGCTGCGGTTCTGATTTTTCTTGTCTTTCCCATCGCTGAACTGGAAAAATCCGGACACGTAAACCCTTTTGCCCAACTCTTCTAACGCGCGCCGGATCTCCGGCTGCAGAAGCACGATCGCACCGATTACAATATAATTTGTAACATTATGAAAACTAAAAACAATATTATTCAGCTGCAGAAGATTCGCCAACAGATAAACAATCAGAATCGCGGCAGCTCCTTTAATCAGAATCCACGCCCTGCTTCTCTGTATCCACAGAATCACATGATAAATGAAAAACGCAAAGATGATGATTTCGAGAACATCGTTCCAGGCAAATGTCATGGTTGATATCCGGAAATACTTTTCAAAAAAATTAGCTATGCCTTCCATCGCTGCCTCCCTCATTCATCTTTTTTCGATCCCTCTGTCCCCATGTGTTCGGAATCCTCTGCATCCCGCGGCTGAAGCGGTACCTCGTCAATCTCAATCGGATCTGGCTGCCAGAAATCCTCTGGATCTTCCTCATCCTGTCGCTCTGTAATATTGGTCACGTGTTTTTCCGATACCGTCACAGAAACCTTCGGAATTGCCTTAACAAAATAATAGTATTCGTCATCCTCGTACTCCAAATACTCAGTCCTTGACCCGTCCAGTACAAAACCGAACAGCATTGCCACACACGCGCCAAGCACACCTAGTACACAGCTCAAAATCAAAGCCGGTGCAATAATCGAAATATCAAACAGGACATTGCCCGCAAGAAGAACCAGCACCTGCACCATCAATCCCGCGGCAACCGCAATTCCCCACGCATACGCGAATGGACGGCGGCGGATCACATAAACCACAAGAACCGTCAGCGAAAATGCGGCAACCAGAAGAAGAACTTTTTCATTGCCGAATAGACAGTCCATGTAATAAATCACCTTTTCCACCGTACTCAGACGGCTGCTCTGTGATACCAGAATGCTGTAATTGGCGCGCACCGTCTCTACCATATTATAAGAAAACGCGCCGAGTGCCATCGGAATCAATGCAAGCGGATCAAACAGCAATCCGACCGCTAATGGAACCATGCCGCTCATATTAAACGTGCAGGCCAGCATTGTCACTGCCATAAGAACACTGTGTTTCGGGTGGAAGCTGAAATATAAAAGGAGCTCCAACAGAAACAGAACCGCGCAGACAGCACCGGTTTCCATGGAAATTTTCCACAGGCTGCCAGTAATCAGAACACTAAGGAAAAAACTAATCGTTCCTGCAGGCAGCCAGGCACAGATCAACGCGCCGCTGACTGCAATCACCGGTGTCATAAAAATTCCCACATCGCCAACCTGCCAGATCACTGCAAAAAAGACACTGAACGCCAGCACAAACTTTGCAGCCCCCCGGAACAGAACATCGTGCTGATAATACAGAGTGCGGATTTTCTCCCGCCATTCCAAAAGCTGTGTCATTCCTGTTTTATCCTTTCTTTCCTGTTCCTGCCTTTTGAGAACGTTCTTCCTGTGCGTAGCAGTCCTCAAGAGCCCGCAGCGCTGACCGGTACAGCCGTTTCCAGCGCGCCGCCTCCATCCACCGTGCCGAACTGCACAGCCACGAAATCCATCCGCATGCCAGACAGCACAACAGATAAACCGCCCCCCACAGCAGCGTAATCTGCCCGATATCCGTCAGATCAATATACCGATCCGGATTTTTTCCGAACAGATACATCAAAAGCACGCCAGTCATCAGCAGATATGCAGCCGTCACGCACAGCCACGTAAAAAAAAGCTGCAAAGAAATATAATCCCGTCTCCGATACCGGCAGATATCTGCATACCGCCGCTCCCCCTGCTTCTGCAGAAGCGCGGATGCAGTCATCCGGCGGACCCGTTCCTGATCAATCATAACATTCCTCCAGGTTTCCTGCACGCACATCGAAAAAACCGTTGATATTCGTGCCATGTGAAAATCCTGTCCATGAACATCAGCGGAAACACCTGCAGGATATATTCAGACATATTCCGGTTATATTATAACACAGAACGGGAAACATTGGTAGTGAAAGTTTTGTGTTACAGCATCCGCAAAACCGCATCCCGGTAGATACTCTTTGCCTTGCGGTAATAGTCCGGACCGGTTGATGCAAAATGCTCCATCATCACGCCGCTGTTGACCTCGAGCACTTTCCAGCCATCCGCGCAATGAATCACATCCACGGAAGCAAAACGGATATTCAGCGCACGGTATACCCGGTCGGCAAGCACCGCCGCATTTTTATCCATCTGTCCCAGATCCAGCTCCAGCGCACGCGCTCCCTGTCCGAGATTATGTTTCCATCCCAGCAATACCTGCTCTCCCTTTTGGGGTCTCAGATTCATTCTCTTCGCATCCGGTACTGTCATGCCGTCAGCTTCCCCGCGAAGCACCGCGTCCGCAAACAGCTCCCGCACCGTTTTTTCCCCATCTCCGGTCAGCGCCGGACGCAGTTTGGTAAACGCCAAGCGTATCTCCCCATCCAGAATCACCATCCGGTACTCTTCTCTGATTTCCTCATATGGGCAGACCGCCATTGCGTCGGATACCGCAAAGATCTTTCCTGCCGCATCCTCCAGTTCTCCCGGCGTCTTTACCAGATATACCTGATTTCCCCCGGTTCCATAGTTATCCTTGCATACAATCGTCCCGTACTTCTGAAGTTCACCAAGAAGACTGCTCCAGTTTCCATCCGCGCCGATACAGCTCTGCAGCCTTGTACTCATATAACAGCTGTGGTATACGCTCGGAATCCCCTCCTGTCTTAGAATTTCACTTGCAATATTTTTATCCGTACAGATCTGCTGCACAGAAGACGCGTTCAGACCAAACTGATATCCCAGAATAAATGCTCTTTTTCCCTCCTTCTCCAACATAAATGCCCAGTCAGAGGAATACGAAAACAGCCGGATTCCCTCTTCCTCACAAATTTCCCTGAGAATCTTCACATACTGACTTTCTTTATTTTTCATATCATTTTCCTTTCCCATCCTGCCGTAATTCCAGAAAATCGTTGCTGTTCACGGCAGGAATTTTCTGAATTGAAAATTCCGTAAGATAACGTAGTGGTTGTGGGATTTTGCCGATTCTGCATGCGAAGCATTGGCAAAATCCATTACTGTTTGAGCGTAGCGTGAACAGTAATACCGTAACGTTTCCGCAGCATTTTCTGGAATTGCTGTACTTGATTTTATCCGGTAAATCCGCTATGATGATACAGGAACCCCGCGCTGCCGGCGCTTTTCCTTCCGGCTGCTCAGACTCTGAGTTCCCGCTTATTCGTGCAGCGTCAACATTTCCGGATACCTGAAAGCCATTATAGACGCTGTGTATAAAAAGATCAAGAATTAGGAGCAAATTCATGGACCAGTTAGAAACCTTATTTCAGAACGAGCTGAATCAGGACCTGATTTCAGTTACGATCAGCAAACCGACCGCCGCCCAGGACATTGTCAAAATCCGGCTCCGCCCGGTCCTGCACCGCAATACCCTGATCTTTCAGGCTGAGGAATTTACCCAAACTCAGGTTTTTCATAAAAATATGTCAAAGGATGATGCCGTTTCTTACCTGTGCAGTCTGATTCCGTCCCGTTTTCTCCAGGGACAGTTAGATGCCGCCGGGCAAAGCACCGTCATCCTCGCAAATAAAAAGGGAACCGTTACCGTAAAATCAAAAAAGAAAACGCAGCCTGCAAAAAAAATCACGCTTGCCCATAACCGTTCCAGAAACTATATTCTTGAAGAAGGAACTCCTGTTCCATTTCTGGTGGATCTCGGTGTTATGACAAAAGATGGCATGGTTGTTCATGCCCATTATGATAAGTTCCGTCAGATTAACCGCTTTCTTGAGTATATCGAGGACATTCTCCCCGCCCTTCCCAAAGACCGGACACTCCGGATCCTTGACTTTGGCTGCGGCAAGTCCTATTTGACTTTCGCCATGTATTACTATCTGCATGAACTGAAGAGCTACCAGATCCGTGTTACAGGTCTTGACCTGAAGGAAGACGTCATCGCGCACTGCAGCCAGCTTGCAGACCGCTACGGATACGATGGACTGGAGTTTCTCTGCGGTGATGTTGCTTTTTATGATGGCTGCAGCCAGGTTGATATGATGGTAACGCTTCACGCCTGCGATACAGCAACTGATTATGCCCTTGCGCGCGCGGTCCGCTGGGGTGCAAAGGTCATTCTCAGCGTTCCCTGCTGCCAGCATGAACTGAATCGCCAGATCAGCAATGACCTGCTTTCTCCGGTGCTTTCCTATGGAATCCTGAAGGAACGGATGAGCGCGCTGCTGACCGACGGAATCCGCGCAAATCTTCTGGAAGAGCAGGGATACCGCACACAGATTCTGGAATTTATCGACATGGAGCATACACCAAAAAACCTGCTGATCCGTGCGGTTTATACCGGAAAGCGTTCGCGGCGGAGTGAAGAGACTGCTGCGCTGATCCGCGAACTGCACGCAGACCTCACCCTTCCGAAGCTCCTTGCCGCTCAGAGTGCAGATATTGAAAATACCAATCAGTAAGCGTTCTGCCCGGAGAACTTTGATCCCAGAAACGTGTACCGCCGGGCACACAGCAAAAAACCGCTGCGATGAATGGGAACTTCATTCCCATCCGCCGCAGCGGTTTTACTTTTTTCTGTCAGTCTTCACATTCCCTGCCATCAGCCTCATTCCACAGCTTTGGCAGGGTTTCTATCCTTTTCGGGTTCTCTTATTTCCGCAGCGCGGCCAGACGTTCCTTTACCTGTGCCATCGTTGCCTTGTAATCCTCAAACTTTGCCTTTTCCTGCGCAAGCTTTTCCGCCGGAGCGCGGCTTATGAACTTCTCATTGGACAGCATTGCGGTCGAGCGCTTCAGCTCTCCCTCCAGACGCTTCTCTTCCTTCTCCAGACGCTCAATTTCCTTTGCGATATCTACCAACTCCGCAAACGGAAGGAACATGGATGCCTTTGCGGTTACTGCGGATACCGCATCCTCTGCAATACCGCTCTTATCCGCCTGAATGATTACCTCGCTTGCGTAGCCAAGCGTTGCAAAGAATACCTTCGCGTTCTCAAATATCTCACGGACTGCCGGATCCTCCGCAACCACATAAACCGTTGCCTTTCTGCTCGGCGGTACGTTCATGGACGTGCGAACGGTACGGATCGCGCGGACAGCATCTTTGACTATCTCAACTGCCTGCTCTTCGGACGTAAAGTTCCACTCGTCCTTCCATACCGGCCAGGAAGAACGCATGATGCTTTCTTCCTCATCCTGCAGATTGCAGAAAATTTCCTCTGTGATAAACGGAATAAACGGATGCAGCAGCTTTAGAGACTGAATCAAAACGGTCTTCAGCGTCCAGATTGCAGCCGCCTTTGTCGTATCTTCATCCTTCCACAGACGCGGCTTTACCATCTCGATATACCAGTCACAAAACTCTTCCCATACGAAATCATATACTTTCTGCAGCGCAATTCCAAGCTCATAACGTTCAAGATTTTCCGTTACATCCTTTGCCAGACGATTGGCCTTGCTCAGAATCCAGCGATCCGCCGCGGTCAGATCTTCGGCTGTTACCGCGTTAACAGCTGCCGGATCTGCCTTTTCTACGTTCATCATAATGAAACGGGACGCGTTCCAGATCTTGTTTGCGAAGTTTCTGGACGCCTCAACACGTTCCCAGTAGAAACGCATATCATTTCCAGGCGCATTTCCGGTCATCAGTGTCATACGGAGCGCATCCGCGCCGTACTTGTCAATCACATCAAGCGGATCAATTCCGTTGCCCATAGATTTACTCATCTTGCGTCCCTGCGAATCGCGTACCAGACCATGAATCAGTACCGTGTTAAACGGAACCTCCCCAGTCTGCTCAATGCCGGAAAATACCATACGGATAACCCAGAACGGAATGATATCGTAACCGGTTACCAGGACGTCAGTCGGATAGAAATATTTCAGTTCCGGCGTCTGCTTTGGCCAGCCCAGCGTTGAGAACGGCCACAATGCAGAAGAAAACCAGGTATCCAGCGTATCCTCGTCCTGCTTAAGGTTTGTGCTTCCGCAGTCCGGGCAAACAGTCGGCTCGGTTCTGGAAATGATCATCTTTCCGCACTTCTGGCAGTAATACGCAGGAATCCGGTGCCCCCACCACAGCTGTCTGGAAATGCACCAGTCATGAATATTTTCCAGCCAGTTCAGATACGTCTTTCCATAACTTTCCGGAACAAACTTCAGCTTTCCGGTCTTCAGCGCTTCGATCGCCGGCTTTGCCATCTCGTCCATCTTAACAAACCACTGTGGCTTTACCATCGGCTCTACCGTTGTATTGCAGCGGTCATGGGTACCAACGTTATGGGAATGCGGAACAACCTTTACAAGCAGTCCAAGTTCATCTAGCCTTGCTACAATTGCCTTTCTTGCCTCATAGCGGTCCATGCCCTCGAACTCTCCGCCGCGCGCATTGATTGTTGCGTCATCATTCAGAACATTGATCTCCTCCAGATTGTGGCGCTTTCCTACCTCAAAATCGTTCGGGTCATGTGCCGGTGTGATCTTTACGCATCCGGTACCGAACTCCTTGTCAACATAAGCATCGGCAATTACCGGAATCTCACGGTTGACAATCGGAAGCATCAGCTTCTTTCCAATCAGATCCTTGTATCTGTCGTCATCCGGATTGACTGCAACTGCGGTATCTCCAAGCAGCGTCTCCGGACGGGTCGTCGCGATCTCAACAAACCTGCCCTCTTCTCCGATGATCGGATACTTGATGTGCCAGAAGAATCCATCCTGCTCTTCGTGAACAACCTCCGCGTCAGAAATCGAAGTTTTGCAGACCGGACACCAGTTGATGATACGGGGACCCTTGTAAATATATCCTTTCTCATACAGACGGACAAATACTTCCTTTACCGCCTCTGAGCATCCCTCGTCCATCGTAAAGCGCTCTCTATCCCAGTCTGCGGAGGAGCCAAGCTTTTTCAGCTGACGCACAATACGGCTGCCGTACTCATCCTTCCACTCCCACGCATACTTCAAGAACTCGTCTCTGGTCAGGCTTGCCTTATCAATTCCTTTTTCCTTCAGGCTGTTGATGACCTTTACTTCAGTCGCGATTGCTGCATGGTCCGTTCCCGGCTGCCACAGTGCTTCATATCCTGCCATCCGTTTGTAGCGGATCAGAATATCCTGCATTGTATTGTCAAGCGCATGACCCATATGCAGCTTTCCGGTGATGTTTGGCGGCGGCATTACAATCGTAAATGGCTTTTTATCCGGATTCGGTTCCGCATGAAAGTAATGTTTCTCCATCCATTTGTCGTACAGTCTGCCCTCAATCTCGGACGGATTGTATGTCTTTTCCAGTTCCTTCATAAGTCCTCCTTTACCGGTACCGTTTTCTTCTGTGCCCTGCTTTGCAGAATTCTCCGCCTACGGCGGTCTCTTGCGACATCTGCATTGTTCGTCGCAGCGCGCATCCCTGCGAAGCGGTTTTGCTTTATAAGGAAGCAATTTCCTGTAAAACAAAAGCCCTCTGCGCGACCCAAGTCACGCAAAGGGCGTAAAATACGCGGTACCACCTTGCTTTAAACACCGGTTTCCCCGGCATTCCTCAATAGACAGCCTGCACTGTCCGTTTCCTGTAACGGGAAATCCCCGGAAGCGCTTACTGCAGACCGCAGCAAAACAGTCTCTTCAGCTCTTCAGTTCAGAAGCTACCTTCGGACTGGCTCTTCCCGGATTTCTCTCAGCCTGCACAGCATATAAACCAACTGGTTTCTGTCTGCTGTACGCAAAACCCTCTCTGGACGGGCGGTGTCAGCCGTACTCCTCTTCCTCAATACCTTTATCATTTCACACAAATAGAATAAACAACCGGACGGATTTTGTCAAGCATTTTTTAGACGCACACCCATAATCATTGTCCGGTACTGCTGTTTTTCCTGCTCCAGGAAACGGTCAAGTGCCTGATCTCGCGCTTCCCCTTCCTCGTAAAAAGCAAGCTGCCCTTCTTCATTCTGAATTGCTGCCAAATGGCGGTTCTGCACCTCTAAAAACGTCTGCTGCCAGTCTGACAGCTGCCCGGCATCTACCTGCTCCAACTCTTTCGGATACGGCTTTCCTGTCTCCATCGCCCAGAAAAACATCTGCTTCAGCAGAAACGGCTCCGGAGACTCCTTCCACGCAACCTGCAGGCACTCAAGTGCCTCATCACTCAATCCCAGCTGCATATACGCTGCTCCCATATGCTGCAGCACCTGCGCATAAAAATACGGCTTCAGCCTGCCATCGCGTCTTGCTGTAATGATCCCGCTGTATTCACGGATTGCCTGTTCCGGCCTGTTCTGCAAAAACAGCTGATCCGCGCGCTCCCGGCTGCGTTCCAGCCGGTTCTGCTTGCTCAGACGCACAAGTGTCTCCTGAAACTGTGCAATCTCCGCATCATCATAATATGCCGTTTCTCTCAGAATCATCAGCAGAATGCCGTCCAGATCGGCCGGAGACTGATGGTGCCGCTCGATCCGGTCCGCAAGTTCCGGCATACCGACCTCCCGACGAAGAAAAGAAAGCAGCTCGGGACTGAGAAAGGAATCGTCCAATAGGGCGGCATTGTTATAAATATAATAACTCAGTTCCTCTGCGGTATACAAACGCTGATCCAGCTCCCTTACACGGAGAGGGTGCTTTGCTGCCGCATGGCAAATCAGATACTTTTCTTCCATCATTTCCTCCAAAATCGTTTTCCGTACGTCAGAGCATGATGCTCGTCTTTTTCACGGCTCCCGTTGCCGGGAACATATCTCCGAATCCCTTATCCACAATCCGCACAACTGCCTCATGCTCGGAAACAAAATTCAGAATCACCTGCGCCCTGGTTGTTTTCGGCGGCCGTTTCGGAAAATTATCCAGCAAAATTGTAAACTTTCTCGTCAGTTTTCCATCTGCCAATTCTTCTCTGAGAACCACAGGCTCCCGGCTGTCCAGAATCAAATCCACAGTATTCCTTGTGTTATACCAGCAGGACCCCTGCCTTGCCAGAAATACTTTCTGCGGAACACCTCTGGAAATGCCGTCAAGCGTTACCGATGCCTGAATCCGGCCCTCGCAGATAATCGTATATGGGTACGCTGTTGTTTCACGTGTATCATCTACGCCGATTATCAGCGCGCCGCGCGCAAAAAGACTGGCCTCGCTCCAAACCTTCCGCCGCTGACAGAGCTGCTCCAGAAACGCCCTTGTTTTCCAGTGCAAGCAGTCCTCCAACCCTTTTCCTGTCAGCAGGACAAACGATACAATTTTCCGCTCCATCAGCTTCTGAGCATACGCAGCAAGCTGGCTGTCCGCAACCTTCTGGTACCGCTCGTCATTCAGATTTTCTGAAGAAAAATCTTCCTTTAACAGCTGATGAGTCACTCGAACAACATGGGGACGGATTCCTCTCGTTACGGTCATATCGTAAAAATGCAGCTCCGTTCCAGACCACTCAAACAGTATCGTCTCATTAGCCCAGAGTTCCTTCTTCTGCGCCAGCACATAATACAGATATGCTTCCGTGTGATTAACCAAATGAAAGTTTTCCCGTTTCAGCCCCAGCGCGTCAATGCATGCAGTCAGTGAATCAATCAGTTCAAGTGTAACCTGGCGGACACTGATTACCAGCTGCTGCACCTGTCTGCAGCCAAACTCCCTGAACGCGCAGTCCAGCACTTGGCCCAGAAATGCCGTCATCAGCTCCTGCGCCGTATATTCTTTTCCATATGATCGGATCACCTCACGCGCCTCAAGCCGTGACAGCAGCTTATCCACAATCATCCCCTCGCCGGTCAGAGCGGCTTCATACGCTTCTCTGCCGATCATCCACTCATTAATCTCTTTTTTCTTTCCGAGCGCAGTCTGGATCATCGTTCTGCCGTCAGCTTCCGCAAAGCAGATATCCTCAGGGTCCGGCGCGTTCGGACGGATACCGCTGACTTTGCAGTACTCATCGCACAAATCTATTCCCAGTATCAAACCTTCCATGAACTCCTCCTGATTTCCTGCCCGCAGCACGTTTACATCAAAGTAAATAAATCCCTGACAACCCGCTTCTGTCTCTGCATCTGCGCGCTTTTCCGTTTCATCTCTTCCAGCTCATTGCTGTTTTTCAGTTCAATCAGTCTGCTGATCTGATCATACAGGCTGTCCTTTCTTGCATAGCATCCGGCTGCTGTCACATATTCGGATTCTTCTGTTTTTTCTCCGCTTTCATCCTCGCCGGTAATCGTCAGCTGCAGCGTTTCTCCCGGAAACAGGAAAAATACAGCGATGTAAATTCCCGGATACACCTCCCGCATCTCCTGAGATACCTGCGTATTTTGCGGAAGCTGCGTTCCTTCCGCAAGTATCTGCCGCCCAGGTGCCGCGCTTTTCTGAACGATCACACGGCCTTCCATCTGATGCGGCATCTCGATATGCCTGCTCAGCGCCGGATAACATTCAAGATAACAATCGTCCGCACACAGACCGTACAGCAGATGCTCGCACAGATATTTCTGCTTGTCATTGAGCTGCGGAAGCTGCGCGTACTGCAAAAGCAATGCGAAGCGGAATCCCTGCGGAGCCTGTTTCTGGGAAAGAAGCAGCTCCTCTGCCATTTCTGCCGTTTCCTTCGGCAGCGTCCGGCTTTGTCCGGTCAAATACGCATGGCATTTCAGCACATGATACGCGGAGCGGATCGGTTCCTTTGCCTGCCCATCCCGGTTATAAATCGCATAGGCTTCATCAATCCGGCTCCAGTTTCCGGTAAACATCATCTGCGCAGTCACGCGCTCCGGCAGATCAGCCGGATCTGTCTGCGTCTCCTGTGTCAGCAGCAGCAGCTGAAGCATCCGGTCTGTCAGACCATTATAATACTGTGCCAGATACGAAATCAGCACTTCATTCCACTGCTTTTTCTGAAGCAGCCAGAGTCCCAGGCGAACCAAATACTCGTCTTCTTCATACAGCAGCTCCGTGATGCAGCGCACCGTCATCTTCAGAAGCAGAGATACCTTGATTCCGCTTACTCCATACTGCCGGACAACGGCAAGCGCTTCCTTCATGCAGCCTCTCTGAATATAAAGCTCAGCGGTCTTTGCGCGGATCTGTGCCGGAAGCTGCTGCAAATCCAGTCCAAGCAACCACGCCGTTGACCCTTCATCCGCCCCCGCACGCACGGCTTCCCCTTTCTTGCCCACATGCGCGCTGCATGCGCAGCAATACTCAACCGCTCTGCAGATCAGAAGCTGGCGGAACGATGCCGTCAGTTCCTGACCGTCCAAAAGCGCGCGGACCTGACGGTACATCCGGTCGTCAGAAACAGGCTGGCGGTACAGCTGGCTGGTTTCCTCTAACATCAGCATCAGCTGATTGGGCGACTGCCTGCGGCACGCGCTGATCAGATCTGCCTGATGCATCAGCTGCTCTTCCCTGTGTCCCGGATCACGAAACCGGTTGCCATTCGCATCTTCAAACAGGATTGCCGCATTTTCTGTATAGACAGGAACGCATGCCTGCCCCTGCTCTAATTGAATCACAGACTCCCTGCGTATCTGCGGGTAGCGCACAACAACCCTGCACGCATACGGCAGACTGGTTGCTATCTGCCTCGAAAACAGTAAATCTGGCAGTACTTTTCCAAGCCTGCGGTCCACTAGTCCCGGACTCAGGACGGTACGATACAACTTTACCAGATCCGGACTGATGCGGCCTGCCAGCAGACTGGAAATTGCAAACTCGTTAATCTGATTTTCATAAGCGCGGTACATCTCGCTCTCTCTGGTATAATGCTCCAACACATAGGTATACAAACAAAGTCTTGTACGGTCATCCAGATCATTCTTATAAGAATAATACAGCAGAATATCCAACGGCAGACGACTGTTTTCATCCATCGGAAGCGATGCCAGATAGCAGTCATTAAGACCGGTCAGCTGAATCTGGCGGCGGATTGCCTCTTCATACCATTTCGACCAGCGCGCGCCGATCCGCCCCATGCGTACCAGAAGGCTGCAGACCGCCACAAGCA
>CAJMMH010000042.1 GCA_905214365.1 uncultured bacterium | reverse complement strand
ACGGCAGAAAATCAGCCGCAAAGGCAGGTGCATAAGAGATTCCGAGAGTACATTCATTATATAAGGAGATTTTTATGAAAAAGACACTTGGAATTATTGGAGCCGAGCAGCAGGAAATCGACCTGCTGTTAGAAATGATGACCCTTGAGCGCACCGTTGAGCGCGCTTCCTGCCGCTTTTTCTGTGGTACAATTCACGACTATCCGGTTGTTATTGTCCGTGCCGGAATCGGCAAAGTAAACGCAGCCTGCTGCACGCAGATGCTGATTGATCTATTTGAAGTCGGTATGATTATCAATACCGGTTCTGCCGGATCTCTTAACGCGGATATCAATATCGGTGATGTTGTTCTTTCTACCGAAGTCATCCAACACGATCTAGACGTTACGGAGCTCGGCTATGAACCTGGTACGGTTCCGGGTACCGGAAAGGAATTCGTCGCTGACGCGTCCCTGCGCGCGCTCGCCGCTGCCTGCTGCCGCGAAGCCAACCCGGATATTGCGGTCTTCCAGGGCCGCATCCTGACCGGCGATCAGTTTATTTCCAGCGCAGCCGCAAAAGATCGCCTGATTTCAACGTTCCACGGTCTCTGTGCTGAGATGGAGGGCGGAGCAATTGCTCAGGTTGCTTCTCTGAATCAGGTTCCATTCCTGATCATCCGTTCCATTTCCGACAAGGCAGATGGAAGCGCTACTATGGACTACACACAGTTCTCCAAAATGGCATCCATTCATTCCGCAAGGATGACGGAAACACTGATCCGTAAGTTATAATTATAAGTTGGAACTGTAAATCTGCTGATTCTGTCCGATTTTCCCGGCGAAAAGCTGCTGTTGCCGCACAAACTGCCGCGCCGTGTTCAGATCAGCTCTTTCAGTTCTTCCGGTGTGAACTCATACGCCGCGTTGCAAAACTGACAGCGAACCTCAATCGGCTTGCCCTCATCAATCATTTCCTGAATGTCTGATTTCTGAATGCTGGCAATCCCGCGGGCAAACCGCTCTTTGCTGCAGCCGCATTCAAAGGAAACCGGCATCTTGCTCAGGATTTCCAGATCCATGTCACCAAGCAGACGCTCTAATATTCCTTCCGGCGTCAGTCCTTCATCAAGCATGGAAGTAACAGAAGAAATCTCACCAAGCTTCTTTTCCAATGCGGAAATTGTTTCCTCCGTCGCGTCCGGCATCATCTGCAGGATAAAGCCTCCTGCCTGACGCACGGTATTTTCCCGGTTCATCAGCACTCCCAGACCAACAGAAGACGGAGTCTGTTCAGAAGTTGCGAAATAGTAGGTCAGATCCTCTGCGATCTCACTTGTAACCAGAATGGTCTGTCCCACATATGGCTCTTTCAGACCGATATCCTTAATGACACTCAATACGCCGATGCCAACTGCTCCGGCAACATCCAGCTTGCCCTTATCGTTTGGAGGCAGCATAACCTGCGGGTTCTGCGCATAGCCCTTGACATGTCCGGCTGCGTCAGCAGTTACAAGAATCGAGCCGATCGGTCCATCGCCCTCAATCTTAATTGTCAGCAGGTCCTTTTCGCCTTTCATCATCGAACCCATCATCACGCCGCCGGTCAATGTACGTCCAAGCGCTGCGGTTACAACCGGACTGGTATTGTGAGCCTGTCTCGCGTACTCCACCATGTCTCTGGTCGTTGCGGCAAACGCGCGTACCTGGCCATGTGCTGCAGTTGCTCTTACCATATAATCTCTATTTTCGCTCATTATTTTTCCTCCATTATCAACAAATGTGCTCTCGGAATCTCGTTGTGCCTAGCTTTGTGAGAGGATTTTTTGTCGGAGGTTTCTGAATTTTTGAAGCATACGCGGTGCGTACGTTGATAAAATTCAGACATCTCCGGCGGAAAATCAGCCGCACAAAATCACAGCGCCTTCCCCTGTTCCCGTACAATTACATACATCCTCTCGGTTTCCTCTGATGCCGCTTCCCTGGTTCCGTCTCCATACACAGCGACCCAGATCATTCCCGCATCCTCCACGGCCTGACGAACCTCCGCCTCCAACCACGCACGCTGCTCATGCACCTCATCAAATCTCCGGTAGCGTCCATCCGCTTCCTTTAAGAACAACGTCAGTTCATATTGGTTCTTTGCGGTTTCTTCTTCATAATAATTCTGCCAGATATAGCTGACTTCCTCATCTGCCTCCGCAAAGACCTGATCGCCGACTACCGACGAAAAATAGTGTGCCGTCTTCAGATCAAAGATAAACACACCGCCTGGATCCAGGTAATTGTTAACCAGCTTCAGCACCTGTACCAGATCCTCGTACTCTGTCAGGTAGTTCATCGTATCGCAGAGACTGACGGCCGCCGCAACCGTGCCGTACAGCTCAAACTCCCGCATATCCTGTAGCAGATACAAAATCCCATGCGGATCAGCGGCTTCCTTCTCCATCGCCTGAGCCAGCATTTCTTCTGAGTTATCTACACCGATCATATCAAAGCCGCGCGCAGCGAACAGCTCCGTCATCGTCCCAGTTCCGCAGCCAAGTTCCAACAGCAATCCGTCCTGAATCCCCTGTTCCGCAAGCAGACCGGTCACATATCCACACCAGTCTTCATACGGAATTTCCTCCATCAGCCGGTCATATACGGCTGCAAATGCATGATATGCCTCCATCCGCGGTTCCTCCGATCTTTTTGGGTTTCTTACTATTTCTTCCACTGTCCTCATTACGCGCCGTCCAGATCCTGTGTCGCTCACATTTATTCCACAAACGGCATCCGCACATCCTTCTGTACCGTGATATGTTCCATTTCAAAAATTCCTGTTATAAACGATAACCTAACATTTTTCTTAACATTCCTGCGCATCCCTTGCGCTCCGACAGCAAACCCATTATACTGATAAACACCTGAATTGTCAACGAAAGGGGGCTTTTCCCTTTAATATGAAGGCTGAAATGATTTTATCCTATATCGCCAGAAGCCAGCGAAAACGACTGATTTATCCGTTCCTGCTGCTGTTATCCGTCGTATTTCTGGCGTCCCGTACCTCCGTTTATTCCTGGCTGCACATGGACATGCTTCCATCCAACCAGGTTATTACAAGTGACATTACCCGGCATTCATCCTATGTCTCCGCACCAGTTGAACGTCTCTACTATACCGGTGAGGATTACTGGATCGGCGGCCAGCTGACCGGCCATTATTATTACGCACTGATTGATGGTGCCTGCCAGTATTACGTCATCCGCGCCAGTGCCGGACGCCCCGCGTTCGCAACGCTTGAAAACTACACGGTAAGCGGACGCATCGATGTGTTTGACCGTGAATTTGATACGCTGAACCGTGCGTTAGCCAACCGGCTGAACTGGAGCAGCGCGGCTCTGTCCGGCGTTTCTTCTCATTATTATATTAATGAAACGGCTTATCTGACCAGAAGAGAAGTCTTTTTCATCGCAGTTCTGGCGGTTGTTTTCCTCGGCACGCTCGCGGCGCTGATCCGGACTCTGATTTATTATTTTAATCCCCGCCTGACTCCTGCCTACCGCAAGCTGTATAAATATGGAAATCCGGAAACCATTCTTGCTGATGCCGAACAGCAGCTGATGAACCGCATCCTGATCCGCACCAGAGATATGGTGCTGACCGCCGACTATCTGATTGAGTTTTCCGAAGATGTCAGTGCAATCATCCCTCTGGAGTCTGTTTTGTGGACCTATGACCATGCGGCAATGCACTACACACTGCGCGGCCGCCGTTTAACTTATACCATTCATGTTGTAACCGTACACGGCGATGAGTATAATCTGAAACAGAAATCAGCCGAAGATGTGCAGATGATTTACCATGAACTGACCACCCGCTATCCGGACTACTTTTACGGATACTCAAAAGAACATCAGCAGTTAGTAAAGCATCTGATTAAGGAAATGAAAGAAGAGACCTGACTACAGATACACATCACTGCGCAGCTCTGTATGAACTGCTGCAAATCCGTCCCTGTCCGGCAGCAATAAAAATTTCTCCGGATATTTGAATAAACTGTTTTTATCTGTCCATACTATAGGTGTCGGAAGGAACAAAGCCTTCCGGTCGGCGTCCGGGACTCCCCCTCCCGGCGCCGGCATACAGCAGAAAGCATTACCAAAGATAAAATTTTATTACTTATCCTCCCCTTTCAAGCCCCGGCGTACTCCTTCTGGATACGCTGGGGCGTTTCGTTTATGCCCGCATCCGCTGCAGAAATCTTCCCGGCGTAATCCCCGCGTACTCTTTAAATTCTCTCTGAAAATGCGCCTGATCAGAATATCCCAGTTCATCCAGGCAGGAGGTCAGAGATGCCTGCGGCTGACTGATAATCGCACCGATTACATACTGAAACCGTACAATTCTTGAAAATTTTTTCGGTGAAATTCCAACTGCCTCCCGGAAGGTACGGCTGATATGCCGCTCAGAATAATGAGTCCGATCTGCCAGCTCACTGACCCGCAACTGCCCGTGCGACCGACTGATTTCATCAACCAGGCAGCGCGGAAGCTCCTCTGGTTCCTCACTGACAATTTCATCATTTTTTCCAAAGCTGCCGATAAACAGCCGGATTTTTTCTTCCAGCGATTCTTCCTTCTCTAGCTTTTCAAAAAAGCCTTCCAGCGGAGCCTCGCAGCCTCGGAAAAAATGTTCCCCGTTTGTCAGTTCATTCAGATGAATTCCGTGATACGTTACTCTGATTCCAGGATACAAGCGCACGCCGAAATACTTTGCGCCCCGGAATGCCAGAAGCGACCGCATCTGCGTACAGATCCCGACAAACTCCATCAGTTTATGTCCATTTTTACAGACAAACAAAATATCCACACCTCCATTGGGAATATAAGTCAGCTCCTGATAGTCCGGGGCTTTCTCCGATGTTCTCGGTGTCAGCGAAAATTCATAAAACAATGCGCAAAACGGCTGCCCAACCGCCAGCTCCCGGTACCCGGTTACTTCACTCTGTAAAAAGGGCTGATAAAAACCTGATGTCTTTTCCTGTATGATGCTCATATCCCAATCCCTCTCTTCAATCAAAAAATAACCCATCTGAATGACAAAAAAACGCAGACAGGATGAAGATAGACTTCATTGTCTGCGTTAGCTGTTTATTTTATTTATGGGAGAGATTATAGCACAGGATTTTTTGTCTGTCCATAGCTTCCTGTCAAAAATTCTCGAATCTCATCCATCCGCGTTTCCGCGTCATGACGTCCCAGATCATACATCATCTGGATCTTATCCAGATCCTTTTCCATCCGGCCGATGTGAAGTTCCTCGCTTGGATAAATTGCCAGCACTTCACCCTTTTGTTCCAGCTGTTCTACTAGTCTGCGGCTCTTCTGATAATTTTTATGCCTGCGCGCGATGCTCTTCAGAAATTCCGGATATTTCCGGTACTCAAGTGCCTGGACTCCCAGCTTCTGCGGCTTTTTCTCATATTCCTTCACCTGCGTCAGCACGACGATGTTTTTCCGATAGCCAAGCTTCCGGAACGCCGCCAACGGAATGCTGTCCGCAACGCCGCCGTCAAGCAGCTTCTTTCCATTCACTTCAACAGTCTTTGATACAAACGGCAGCGATGCTGACGCGCGCATATAATCCATCTGCTGTTCCAGATCGGTGCAGCGAAGATACTCTCCTTTTCCGGTTTCCAGATTCGTACATGTCACATAAAATGCCGTTTTTGAATTCCGGAATGTTTCAAAATCAAACGGATCCAATTGAAACGGAATTTCATGGTAACAGAACTCTTCTCCCACCAGGCTTCCCGTCGTAAGCAGCGACCAGAAGCTCATAAAACGGCGGTCACGACAATACTTCCGGTAATAACGGATGCTTCTTCCCTTCTGTTCTGATACATAGGAACAGCCATGAATTGCCCCGGCGGATACGCCGATTACGCCATCCACCGCAATCCCATTCTCCAGCAGCACATCCAGCACGCCCGCCGTATAAATCCCGCGCATTCCGCCTCCTTCCAGCACCAATCCGGTTCTGACTGGCTTCCTGCGCTTCTCCACTGTCTTTTTCTCCGCTTCTGCGGGTGCTGCAGCTGCCGCACTCTCAGCGCTTCTTTCCATTGTTTCCGTCATCGCAGCAGTTCCTCCAGTTCTACCAAGCATGCCTGTGTTCTTGTCTCACTGACCGGATGATTGAAATAAATCCGCTTTCCGTCCCGTGAAAAGGTCGGGTTCGGATGAATCTTCTGTTTCCAGATACAATCCTGAAAATTCTGTCCGCCAAATACTGCGGCAGGCTTGATTTCCCCCCTGCGGTACAGGAAAATATCAGCCGGATATCCCGGATACGCGCGGTCGCCGGTAAACCACTGCCGGTCCGGAGACCCGTCGATATGGTTGCCGATTCCGCCAAGCGTTTCCAGACACTCGCCATCCGGCGTAAACCGCTGAATCCGGCTTGTTTCCATCTCAATCTTCTGTCCGTCATAATACTGCCTGGTTGCCATATAAGTATCATCGTCAAACCACAGCTGATGCACTGGCTTATCCTTAATTACATGCGTTTTCCCGGTCTCCAGATCAATGCAGCCAAGCGCGCCGAATACCGGACAGTTGTCCACACTCAGACGCATCATCACGCGGGTTGCCGACGGATTAAGCTGCACATGGCTCATGGACGTCGTATACACATTCGGTACACAGCCAGCTTCGATTACCATGTTATAAACCGTCTGCTTATCGGCAACGCGGCGGATATCACCGGTTTTCAGATTCAGGAGATAAATTCCACAGGTATCAATCTGCGGATAATCCGGGTTTTTCCCAAGAAATTCCTCCGAGATCGAGAACGGGTAAATTCCATTTTCCGCGCAGTGGCTTTCCTTTCCGAAAATCGGCCCGTAAACAACCTTGCCATTGTCAACATTCAGCACACGGAACGCAGATAAACCATCAATGACATCACGAAATACAATACAATGATCATCCACAAATGTTGCGGACGGCCCGTTATGGTTTCCGCAATTTACTGTAAATACAAGTCTCTGATTTCCAAGTGTCTCCCGGTCGCAGACCCAGATCTCTGTTTTCAGTTCATCCAAATCCGGTTTTCTTGCATATACCAGACGCATCCCATCCGGGCTTTCCGGCTGACCTCCGTTCATGCCCCAAAGTGTAGAACCTTCATAATTACATACCTGTTTCATCTGCTTTTTCTCCCTTTCATCCCGCACGATGTGATTCTGGCAGGCAATTTCCTGTCCTGCTTTCTGATTATTTTAACGCATCCTTTCCGCGTTGTCAAAAAGAAAGATAATCACACGCTGCAAGCGCCGCAACCGCTCCATCCGCCGCCGCGGTCGCAAGCTGCCGCACTTTCTTCGTCCGGCAGTCGCCCGCCGTAAAGATACCGGGAACATTGGTTTCGCAGGATTCCATTGCACGGATATATCCGGCATCATCCACATTTACCAAATCAGAAAATGCCTGGTTATCCGGCATCTGTCCAATTGCGACAAACAGGCCGTCTACCGGAATTGTACGGATTTCCCCTGTCTGAACTTGTTCAACTTCAATTGACTCCAGGCGTGATTCTCCATTCAGCCGGATCACGCGGCTGTCCAGCTCAAAGATAATATTCGGCTTCTGACGTAATTTTTCCACCACTGCCTCTTCGCCACGGAACTGGCTGCGGCGGTGAACCAGATACACCGTCCGACAATATCCGCACAGATATGCGGCGTCTTCAAGCGCCGTGCTTCCTCCGCCGACAACCGCCACGTCTTTTCCTTTAAAAAACGCGCCGTCGCACGTTGCGCAGTAAGAAATGCCAGCTCCGATCAGCTCCTGCTCATGGTCCAGTCCAAGCGGACGGTTTTTCGCTCCGGTTGCAAGAATCACACTTCTCGCTTCGTAAGAACCGGACTCTGTAAGAACACGCTTATAACTTCCGTTATCTTCAATCCCGGTTACTTTTTCGTAAACCACTTCCGCTCCAAGCCCAGTCGCCTGCTCATAAAGACCTGTCGCGAAATCAAACCCGGAAATCTGCCGGATTCCCGGATAATTCTCAATCTCCGGCGTATTTACAATCTGACCTCCGTAAGTCATCGCTTCAAATACAACAACCGATTTTCCAGCGCGTGTTCCGTAAATTGCCGCTGAAAGTCCGGCCGGTCCCGCGCCTACAATTGCGATATCGTACATACTGTCCCACTGTTTCCTTTCTGTTTTTGCTCTCCATCCCGGATACAGCAACGGCCTGCCGGATTTCTCTGGCAGGCCATCATCACTCCGGCTTTCACCTGACTTATTGCAATCTGCTTTCGCAAATATTACTTGCCGAGAAGCTTCAGCAGCTCATTCTTCGGCTTGAATCCAACGGAGCGCGCCGCTTCCTCTCCGTTCTTAAACACAATCACAGTTGGAATCGACATAACGCCATAACGGGCCGCCAGATCCGGCTCTTCATCAACGTTAATCTTTCCAACCTTCACATCTGTCAGCTCCCCTGCCAGCTGCTCAATGATCGGAGTCAGCATGCGGCACGGGCCGCACCAGCTTGCCCAGAAATCAACCAGAACCGGCTGCCCTGCCTTCAGTACCTCTGTCTCAAAATTATCTGTTGTAACATGAACCAATGCCATAATCAATTCTCCTTTCCAATGCTTCAGTTAGCAGCTCCAGAAGATACCGAAAAAACAGTGCTGTTTTTTTCAGTATTTTCTGAGGATGTTATAGTATTTTCATTTCTGCTGAATTTCAGTCTGCGCCGATTTCTCATGCTTTTTACAGCATTTCTTTTGTTTTTGACACTCCGACCGGCTGCCGCCGCACAAACAGTAATCGCCGCCCTGAATACACAGTTTGTGTCCTTCTGTCAGAAAGACCGCCAGCTTATTCCTTGCGCTGCCATAAATGGACTGAACCGTTGTCCGCGCCACATTCATCTGCCTTGCGCACTCTTCCTGTGTCAGACCATCCCTGTCAATCAGACGAATCGTCTCAAATTCATCGACCGTCATCACAATCCGGTTTTCTTCTAAATGATCCACATTCCTACTGCCTGCAGTTTCAGGCCGCTCCGCGCAGCCTTTTTGTCTGTCCGGCTCCAACGGCACAAAACAGACGCGAAACGGTTCCGCGCAAACCCGGCGTTTTTTACAGGGCCTTGCCATGTACCCGCCTCCTTTATTTCCGACATATGCCGGTTATGTGCTTATTATACCATGTTTCCGGCATATGTCAAGTATTTTCCAAAATATTAATAGACGAATCATACCGACAGAACTTTAACAAATCAAGGAAGTCCCTTGCTTCAATTGCGAAAAGCAATAAGCAGGAGACTTCCTTGATTCGGTTAAAAACAGCAAAGCCCCGCTCCCTGTACACATACTATATGTACAGAAAACGGGACTCTGTTTATCTGCGATTATCCGGTTAATCAGAAATTAACTTCCTCATCATAATAGCAGCACTTTAACAGCTTTGCCATCTGCTCCGGATTGATGCTTCTCGGATTGGAGCCGGTGCATGCATCGCCGACTGCCAGCTCTGCAACGGTCGGAAGCTTCTCCATAAACTCCTTCTCATCAATGATTCCGCCCTCATAATTCTTAATGCAGGTCGGGATATCCAGCTTTGCGTTCATACCCTTGATATGAGCAATCAGCGCATCAACCAGCTCCGCGTCGGTATTTCCTTCCAGATGAAGAAATCTTGCGATCTGCGCGTAACGCTTCTGAGCTTCCGGCTCAGCCGCGTTGAAACGGATTACCTTTGGCAGATACATTGCGTTTGCGCATCCATGTACAATATGTCCGCCGCTGTACGCAGCTCCGGTCTTGTGAGCCATCGAATGAACAATACCAAGCAGCGCATTCGAGAATGCCATTCCCGCCAGGCACTGCGCATTGTGCATCTTTGCGCGCGCTTCCATATCTCCATTGTAGGACGGAATCAAATATTCGCTGATCATCTCGATCGCATGCAAAGCCAGCGGATCCGTATAATCGCAGTGCAGCGTGGAAACATAAGCCTCAATTGCGTGGGTCATCGCATCCATTCCGGTGTGCGCGGTCAGCTTCTTCGGCATTGTCTCAGCCAGCTCCGGATCAACAATCGCAACATCCGGCGTAATATTGAAGTCAGCCAGCGGATACTTGATACCCTTCTTATAATCCGTAATAACTGAGAACGCAGTTACCTCAGTTGCCGTACCGGAGGTTGATGGAATTGCGCAGAACCTTGCCTTTGTACGCAGGGTCGGGAAATTAAACGGAATACAGAGCGCTTCAAACGTAGTATCCGGATACTCATAAAATGCCCACATTGCCTTTGCCGCGTCAATCGGAGATCCTCCGCCGATGGATACGATCCAGTCCGGTCCGAACTCTGTCATCGCAGCAGCACCCCTCATAACAGTATCTACGGACGGATCCGGCTCAACACCTTCAAACAGCTTAACCTCCATGCCTGCTTCCTGCAGATAAGATACAACCTTATCCAGGAAACCAAAGCGCTTCATAGAACCGCCGCCGACAACAACAATTGCTTTCTTGCCCTTTAAGGTTTTCAGAGCCTCCAATGCTCCCTTTCCATGATACAGATCTCTCGGTAACGTAAATCTTGCCATGATGTACTACTTCCTTTCTTCATTTTCTCACGATTTAACCAACAGCTTTGTTTGTTAATTATCTAACGATAGTAATTTATCACATCCAGCACAAATAATCAAGATCTTTTCATATAAAATTTGTGTTAATTCAGCCGATATACAGCAAACGTATTATTTTCCACCGTATCCGCGCACTCTGACGTCCGGATGCAGACTGCTTCCGGCTGCTCCAGGCTGTTTCCGCTCTCCGGATCCGTCCCGCCGAGCAGCTGCACGCTTACCATCTCCAACGCCCTGCCGTTCTGCGCAAACGATACCGGAATCGTCTTTCCGGACACATTGACCAGCTTTACAATGATCTCTCCCGATGCTTCATCCAGCACAGCATTGACATAGATGCCCTGCGCCGCCAGTTCCTTTTCATGTCCCTGCAGATCCAGCACCGCGCTTCCCTGGTTGGTGCTGTACAGCTTCTGCACATAGTAGCTCGGCGTACCGTATGCGGTTTCCTCGTCAAACCAGATCAGATCCGGCTGCCACTGGGAAAATCCGCACCGCGCAAATAACGGCGCATAGGAGCTCAGAAGCACAACGTCCGCATTACGCTCCACTCCGGTCAGAAACGCTGCTTCCGCAAGCGCACCCCGCAGAATATTGGCTTTTCCTTCTTCGTGCTGTCCCTGCGGATGTGCCGCGTACTCTCCGGAAAATACCTTCCGGCTGCGCGGATAACTGTCATAAAAGTCCGTATGCTCAAAGAACCATTCCGGTTTCATATAGTAATGCTCATCTACTGCGTAAACGAAATCCGGATTCTGCGTATGCCGATCATAGAAGTCCCATGCCGCCGCATAACGCTCTGTATGAACATCCGGTCCGGCAGAACCAATCAGGCGGATCTGCGGATACACTGCATGGATCGCTTTTTCAAACGCTTCATAACGAGAAAAGAAGTCCGCTTCCTCTGTCTGCCACTGCTCATTACCGATTCCAAGCAGCTCCAGTCCGAACGGCTCCGGATGGCCAAGCTCTGCGCGGACTTTTCCCCACCTGGTGTCCGCCGGGTCATTGGCAAACGAAATCAGATCCAGCGCATCCTGCACAAATGCCTGGAAACGGCTGTCATTCAGATCAATCCACTCATACGACTGATACTGGCACGCCATTCCGACATTCATAACCGGAAGCGGCTTTGCATCGATCTTCTCGCACAGCAGAAAATACTCATAGTATCCCAGTCCGTAGGTCTGATTGTAATGTGCGAACCGACTGTGATACCCATTTTCCTCACAGTTGCCGTGAACTGCCCAGCGGTTCCAGTTGCTCTTTCTCGCCTCCGGACGCTTCAGCGTATCCTTGAAACGGTAACGGTTTGCCAGCGTATTACCTTCTACGATACAGCCGCCCGGAAAACGGACAAAGCCTGGCTTCAAATCCTTCAGCAGCTCAAACAGGTCCTTTCGGAACACGCCTTCTACCGCATCGGCCGGCATCATAGAGATAAAATCAAACTCGGCAATTCCCGTTTCCTCCACTAAAATCACAAACTGCGCCCCCCGCACATCCGTCTGTGCCGTCAGCGTCAGCCGGTACTCTTCCCAGTGGTTTGGCTTTGTTTCTCGCGGACTAATCGCCGTTACTTTCCCGGATGCCGCGCATACACCGTCCTTTACAACCTGCACCAGAAACGCGCCCGCGCCGGAAACCGTACGCGCGTAAAAATGCACGTTATATTTCTTTCCATGCTTCAGGCAGATGCCGCTGTACGCCTGATTGGCAAAGCCTGCTCCGCCCGTCTTCGCTGTCAGACGCAGATAATGCGGATTTTCCTCGCACAACGGGCTTCCGCTTACAACAGCAATCGAAGCGTCCGCATCTGCCGGATACAGGCTCCATCCATAACCGCCGTCAAACTGGGTATAGTAATCTCCTTTTTCGCCAAATGCCTCGACAAATTCAAATGAACGGTTCTCAATCATCTCCGCGTACAGACCTCCGTCTGCCGCGTAGTTGATATCCTCAAAAAACAATCCGTTCATTCCCGGATTTACTGCTGCCTTCTTCTTGTCAGAAATTCTCAGTTCCATCTTCTGTTCCCCCTTTACTATCTGTTCCGCTATCTGCCGGAAACTGCCTTTCTCTGCAGTCCGCAGCTATCTGCAGCTGCATACAAAAATCCGGTATTTTTACTCTTTGCTTCCGCTTTTTTCCATCCATGACTTAACCAGAGTGATTTCCTTCTCATACCCGGCGTCATCATTCGGCGTTTCCAGGATAAACGGCCGTCCCTGAAGCGCCGGATGAAGTGCAATCTGTTTCATCGCTTCCAGACCGATTTTCCCTTCTCCAAGCTTCTGATGCCTGTCCTTATGCGATCCGCAGTCATTCATACTGTCATTAAAATGCACTGCATACAGGCGTTCCAGGCCGATAATCCGGTCAAATTCCGCCAGCACCTCGTCAGGACGCCTGACCAGATCATACCCGGCATCCCACACATGGCAGGTATCCAGGCAAACACCAATCCGATCCGCGCACGTTACCCGATCAAGAATCTCCCGCAGTTCTTCAAAGCGGCCGCCGACTTCGCTTCCCTTTCCCGCCATCGTCTCCAAAAGGACAATCGTTGACTGCTCCGGCCGGATCGCCGCATTCAGCGCGTCCGCAATCATCGCGATTCCCGCTTCCGCCCCCTGTCCCACATGACATCCCGGATGGAAATTATAGAAATTGCCGGGAAGTTGCTCCATCAGCTGCAGATCCCACGCCAGCATCTCCCGCGAAAACTCCCGGATATCCTCCTTCGCCGCGCAGACATTCATCGTATACGGCGCATGAGCAACCAGGCGTCCGAACTGCTTTTCTCTCAGAAATTCCCGCAGTCCCTGAACGTCAGCCGCGTCCGGTTCCTTCTTTCTGCCGCTCCGCGGGTTTCTTGTAAAAAACGCAAACGTATTGCCGCCAAGCGCCTCTTCAATCTGCCCCATTGCCCGATATCCCTTCGATGTTGTCACATGATTTCCAATCTGAATCAATTCTGTTTCCTCCGCATCTGCTGCCCTCTGTCCGTTCCTTTCCCGCATAATGTGCTCTCGGAATCTCGTTGTGCCTGGCTTTGCGAGAGGATTTTTTGTCGG